>JBGSUZ010000519.1:0-2491 GCA_041753235.1 Acidaminobacteraceae bacterium | reverse complement strand
GATGTTTCGAGAACTCTGATCTTGTCTCAAATCGATTTTCAAAAAATACCGTTTTGTTATTTTGACTCATATAAAAAACCTCCAAATAATTAGTAGTTATTCGGAGGTTTTAACTATTATAAACCCAACTCATCCATTTGATTAAACTTCAAAAGAACCTGTTTCTTACGCTCAGTAGAAACCTCAGTGTAAATTTGAGTAGTCATGACACTTGAATGGCCTAGGATTTCTTGAACAGATCTCAAATCTGCACCATTGCTGAGTAGATTGGTGGCAAATGTATGTCTAAGGTAGTGAGGCGTGGCTTTACTTGAGATAAGTGCTAAGTCTCGATACCTATAAAAGATATTTTCAACTGAGTAGATTGAAAGTCGAGAGCCATACTTGTTGATAAAAAGCGCTTTAGTATCTGTATTTACTAATTTTCGAATTGAAAGCCAATCCATAAGCCTCTCACGAACTGTAGCGTTTGAAATATACAGCAGTCGTTCTTTGCGGCCTTTACCCTTAATCAAAATGGTATTTTCGTTATAATCTATATCGTGAATATCAATGCTAGAGAGCTCACCTATTCGTAGACCAAGGCATAAGAGCAGTTCAAGTATTGCCACATTTCGAGTAGCAGTATTTTTCCTAAAGGGTGTAGTGGCGCTATTGAGTTCATCTATAGCAGCACCTAGAAGGGCTTTTACATCGGTTGTAGGCATGGTTTTGGGAAGTGATTTTGGCAATTTGAAAGAGATGTTCCCACTTTTCCGTAGCGACTTAATATGTTGATGCTCATATATATACCCATAGAAAGCTTTAATTGTAATAAATCGACGCTTAATAGAAGTATCCTTAAGTTTTTTTTCGTTCCGAAGCCACAAAATATATTGATTGACCTCTACATCTTCGTAGGAAAGGTGTTTATTGAGTGCCATCCAAGAAAGCAGGTTGTTTAAGTCAGAGAGATACGCTTTCTGAGTTCTATGTCCTAGATTTTTTTCAATACTAACATTTTGAATGTACTTGTGAATTAGCTGTTCGTTAGTAAGCATTAGGGTCTCCTTAAAATCAATTTTTTCACTATTCAATTTACAATTATATAGAGTTGAACGGCTATACAACAGCATTTAATTAATGTAAAAAAAAAACGCCACGTACAACAAAAAAATATGTTATATTTAATCATATGATTCGCCCCTCTTAACCGATGACAATACCTATCCCACAACATCCACAACCCACGGAGGAAACCAATTTGACAAAAGACCACAAACGTTACACCCACGCTGAACTAGAACGAGCACTAGACTTAGTAGAACAAGGCTATAGCCATGCGGAAGTCTGTGAAGGCACAAATCTCAACAAGAGCATTATTGCTAGAGAAATGCGAAAGCGCTGTAATGAGAAATGTCAAAAAGCAATAGATGCAGAAAATGAGAGAATCAATAAAGAGAACATTGAGACATTTTTGCAGTATAAGGAAGTCAAGTAATCACCCAATAGAAGCTTGAACGCAAAAAAGCCTCTACTATGCAATGTGAATAGTAAAGGCAATGCGATCCTCTTTTTCATAGTTGCCTTAGGCGTTCTTTTATACTGATTGGAAATTGTTTTATATGACTTTGTCGTATTTGAGATTTCAAAATTGTATTTATAATTTCTATTCAGGGCTATTTTACCGTTATTAATGTAATAAACCGAGTCCACATTATTCATAAACAAGGAGGCCTATTTTGAACATAAAGCCCTACGATGAGACAGTACATGAAAAAGACCTTATAGCCTTACTTAGAGAACCTGATGGTCACTACTTTACCGAAAACAAAGTGGATCTAAGCGGGTTTCAAGAAGCCTATATATATGAAGACGTAGAACAACTATTAGGTTTTTTATGTATCGAGATTCATGCAAGTACAAGTCAAATAATATGTTATGTATCACCCAAACATAGGAATAAGGGTATTGGCAATCAGCTCTTTGAGTATGGTAAGTCAAGACTTGAAGCACTTGACCCTAATACAATTTGGCTATTTTTTAGAAATGATATTGGGCAGTCAGCTCAGTTTTATCAAAAAAGAGGAGCTACACCTTGGTACAGTTACCATTACATGGTGTATGAATGGGTAATGGCAGGAAGTGAAGAAGCTTCAACATCGGCTAAAGGGGCTTGTGGTAAGTGTTTTGACCGCGTCATACCCTACTCTCAGGAGTGGTTTGACAGCTATTTAGAAGTGCGCGCCAGCGCCTTTTTCAAGGTAAACCAAATGATAGACTCAAGACCATATGACGAAAGAGAGCGACGTGAACAAGTAGAAGCATGGACAAAACGTAGCGAAAAAGATCTATGGCTGTTTCTAAAAGATGACAAACTTATAGGCTCAGTGGCCTGCTACGAAGGTTTTCTGGATGAGGTGTTTGTAAAACCAGAGGTTCAAGGGCAAGGCATTGGCAAGGAAATTGTCAACTGGGCGCTAACGCACTGCACGCAAAATAACTGGGAACC
>JBGSUZ010000518.1:0-3648 GCA_041753235.1 Acidaminobacteraceae bacterium | reverse complement strand
GCTCTTGATTGTAGAAGATAACGCCACCCATCATGCCTTTAGCAACAGGATGGTAAGTTACCTTATCCAGCTCAATACCTTCTCGCTTAAGTACGTCGTCAACTACTGTTTTATAACGTTCCAAATCCGTCGGCGTAATCTCGATGACAATACCGTCGTAGCGCTTTATTTCTTTAATTGCCTTGGACACTGAAACTTCAAGATATTTCACATATCCCGGTTCGTCCGTAAATTCGTGAATTCTATCTTTTAGTGCCTTATCAAGCGTTCTATAAATTTCTTGCCTTGTTTCAATATGCTTATTTCTGACAGCTGTTTTGGCTCTCGAAATAAGCTTTTTAGCTTCCACTCTGCCTTCTGTTTCAAAGCTGACAATGTATTGAGCCGCCTTTTCTGTTGCCACTAACTCATAGTCTTTCAAGGCTGACTCATTTTGAGCATCCAGCTCCGCCTGCTTTTCAGCATAAGCACCATTGAGCTTGTCCATAACGATCTGAGCGAAAGTATCAATCTTATTGCCTACCGTTACCACTCAATCACCTTCTCTCTCTTAGATCTTAATGCCTATTGACTCGCGAATATGCCGCGTGATGTAATCGTTTTCATATTCAAGACCCGCACCCGGTATCTCAACAATCAACGTATACTTCGACTTGAGCTTAATCGCCATGATATCTTTTTCAGCCAGTTGCATAATCGCTCTGGTAATGATGATAATCCCTGTTTCGTTGTCCTTGATCTTTTGATCGATCAGGTCAAGGACTTCCTCTTTTTTGTTGAGGATAACGCCTTGCACGCCTGCAAGACGCATGCCCACTAAGGTTTCTTGGTCATTGCAGATTAAAAAGGATTTCATAAGCCATCACCTAGAGTTTTCCGAGAATGATGATTGAAATAATCAAACCATAGATTG
The DNA here is from genome assembly GCA_041753235.1 of Acidaminobacteraceae bacterium. Taxonomy (GTDB): domain Bacteria; phylum Bacillota; class Clostridia; order Peptostreptococcales; family Acidaminobacteraceae; genus JBGSUZ01. The sequence continues at coordinate 2,735 of JBGSUZ010000518.1, read as the reverse complement.
CAATACCTTCACCAAGACCGATAAAGATAAGTGCTTTACCCATCATCTTAGGGTCTTCAGAAATTGCACCAAGTGCAGAAGAACCTATTGAACCTACCGCATAACCAGCACCAAGACACGCAATACCAGTTGAAAGTGCCATACCAATTAAACCAAGTCCATTAGCTGCTGACTGCGTAGAAGCATCCGCCGCATAAGCAATATCTGGTGCCATAAACACAAGACCGAGCATCATCACTGCACCAAAAGCACCTACAGCATATTTGATTGCATTTTTTGAAGCTAATTTTTTAAATTGTTCTTTACCTGAATAAACGCCAATACCAGCAAAAATAGTTGTTGCAATTAAAAGTAAGTTCATCATTAATGCGATTTTCATAAATCTAACCTCCAAATTTTAAAATTGGACCGGCTTATAATCAAAGCCTTCACCAGTGTAGTATTTACTAAAGAGTTCATAGAACATAAGTCTCAGCCCTTGAATAAAGACGATAAGACCTTCTAACACCAATATCATAACGTTCCCTACGATGAACATGGACACTTCACCGACCAAGCCACCTATGAGCGCCGCCATCGTATGGAAGGCAATAAAGAGGCCCACGTGGTTTAGTGCAAACGCACCGACCCTTATAAATGACATCGTGTTACTGAATAGTGATAAGATTGTTTCAACTGTTTCAAAGCCGCTTTCCATGTAGTAGTCCCCTTTGGACTCATGATACAGCGGTCGGTGACCTGAAATCATGTTGGTAACGGGTTCTCTGAATAGGATAGACAACATGCACAGACCACAAATAACAAAGAACGGAATCATTGAAATGCCCTTAACAACGCCAAGTGCAGTTCCAATCAACGACAAGAAGGATAAGTAGAAAACAAGACCTGCAATGCCGTTACGTCCAAATACCCCTTCTTTGATATCCCTTGCCCGCATTTTGTTGTATATGCCATAACCAAAGGCGATTAGCAAAAGTCCTATACCAAAAACAACAGAGGCCATTAAGAGAAAGTTAATATTTTCCATTGGTCTGATAAAGAACAAAGATTCTATCGGTTTGCCTGTGATTCCCATCACAACACCCGAAATTACATCTTCGTAGCCAAAGAAACTATCGTATATAGTACCGAAAATCATTGAACTGATGCCCAGCCGAGACAAGATTGCACCAAAGTCTGCCTGTTTTTTGAGCTTTACACCTGCTAATCCTACTAAGAAGAATACCAATCCTTGGCCCAAGTCCCCAAACATCATCCCGAACAACAGCATATAGATTACGCCGAAAAACGGGGTTGGATCCACTTCACCATAAGATGGCACACCATAGAGCTTAACCAGCATTTCAAACGGACTGAATAACCAATTATTGTGTAGCTCTGTAGGCGGCGATGCATATTGGGGACTTAAACTGCCCTCTGACAAGTAGGTCACCGCATTTAGTTTATTCTTATGCAACCGCCCATTGAGCTCATCCGCACACCTTGTTGGTATCCAGCCTGCTAGGAAAAAGAAGTTGCGACTCACCACTGTCTGTTTCTTTAAATCGTTTTTAGTTAATTCCAGTTTTAAAAGATTGTAAATATAACGCAGTTCCTCTTTGTATTTAATCCGATAATTCTTTTTCTTTTCTTCTAGGTTGCTCATTTCTTGAATGACCCACTCTGTTTCAGAATTAAGTCTATTGGAAATACCCTGAGTATTGACGAAATAATCTTCTGGAACCTCTATTTCTTCAAAGTAGACAGATCTGAGAAGGCGGTCTGTTTCCAAACCAAGCTCCTGTGGATACGCCACCAACATCGCTTCCAAACCTTGAATTTCCCCAAGATGCATGAAAATACCTCTCAGGTTTTCATAGTTCATAGAAAGCTTGTTTCGGTTTTCTTTGGTTATCAAGCCGAGCTTAATCCCAAAATGCTCCATTTTGAAGAGTTTTGCCAGTTCCAAATTCGTGCCGTCAATGTAGGTAAGTGCTTTAAGCTGCTCTAAATGCGCCTGCTTTTCCTTGAGCGATTTGAGTTCTTTTTGAATATTCTCCATTTCTGGATATAGAATATCCAGCAGTCGGATGGCCTCTTCAATTTCACCCTGTTCATCTGCAAGCTTCTGAGCCATATTCTTATGAGATACGTTCAGGTGCTGCATGATGCGTTCTATCTTCTCATAATGAGATCGGTAATCTACGAGGTTATCTATCGGCCCATAGCCATTGTGTTCTAAAATATGGGCTTTTTCTTCACTGCTCAATAACTTTTCAAAATGACTCGCTTCCAATTCAGGAAGTGCATTCACCATATGAACTTTTCCAAAGAGAATCAACTCTTTCGTGATGTCATCCAGGTCGGCGCGCTCTCCTACCATGTGAAGCATTGCCATTTTTTCAATTGCCATGGATGTCACCTCCTATTCCAAGTGTCTTACAAGGAACCGTTTGCCTTCTTCACTGCTTAAATGGTATCGCTTCATTTCTAAAATGGTAATCAAGTCTCTTATCTCATACTCTAATCGATGCATGTATACCATTGGCTCTACTAATGTCATTGGATTGTTTAAGCTGAGTCGATTAAAATATTTGTAAATATAACGTTCCATAGAGCGTTCCATAAATATTTCAAAGTCTGGCACAGCTTCAAATATAAAGCCATAAGCCGATTCGCGAATCATCGTTTCAATATCAGAAAGCTTTTCCTTATAGCACATCTCTTTGAGTTGTTCATACTTAAAGTACTTACCA
>JBGSUZ010000517.1:0-10838 GCA_041753235.1 Acidaminobacteraceae bacterium | reverse complement strand
GCCATCAAAGTCGGGATATTCTTTAAAGACTGCTAGTATATCCAGAACTCTAAGGGCTTTTTCGCTAAGGCCAAGAAGCCGTGACTTCATAAGGTCATCATAGCGCATGTGATTTAAGTTGTGTAATTGGTCATTGTTATACAAATCCAAGTAACCTTTTAACATGAAGGTATTGCCTTCAGTTTCTTTATAAACGTGTTCCATCCAAGCATCGGTGAGTTGCTTCTTGGTTCCATTTTTTAAAAAGGCTTTTGCTTCGCCAGGTGAAAATGGCAGCAAATGTGTTCTATACAGCCAGCGTTCATTTATGCCGAGGGTACTAAATTTATTTAGCGTAGGCGTTCTCAAGTCTCTTGCTGAAAGAATAAACAACACGTTGTCCATTTTTTCGCGAATGACTTCTAATAATAGTTGAATAGAATTACCCTGAGCCCAATGGATGTCTTCAAAAACCACAATTAATGGTCGATCCGTAGTGGCTTGCTTTAAAATGCTCGCCATGTCTTCCACCAATTCTCTAAAACTTATTTTTTGTTCACCTTCTATGCTATAGGCATCAAAGTCACTTTTCCATTTGACATCTGTCCCAACGACACCGCCGGCAATAATACGGCTATTGGTCTTAGTTGCGGTTTTATGTACTCTGAATATTTCTCTAAGCAGAAAGTGCCAAGGTCTAAAGGGTAAGTCGTTTTCCATGTAGGTGCAATTGACCTTAATAATTTGAACATTTCTATAACTGTCAACGACCTTATCTATTAGTTTGGTTTTTCCAAGGCCTGCATCGCCTTCAACCAGTACATGTTTGAAATGAGAACCAATTAGAAAACGGTCAATTTCATCTTTTATACAGGTAATTTCATCGTATCTGCCAAAAAAGTAATCGTACTTATGGGCATTGTGACTGCGCTCAGCAAAATTTCTTAATGTGACAATACTCTCATAGAGTTCAGTCGTGATGGCATCAGGAACCACACCTAATTCGTCACGGAGCGTATTAGCCAATTGGTTATAAACACTGATGGCTTTGCTATATTGACCTAAGTTCAAATATAATTCCATCATTCTACGGACTACGTCTTCAGAAAATGGATCAATGCTCAGTATGTGTCCTAGCATTTCAAGTGCATCCTCTAACAGGTCACTTTGTTGAAATTCATTGCATCTATTGTGCAGTTTCTGTATTTGATTTTTACGGACGTCTTCTCTTTTAATGGTAAGCCAGTGTTGAAACGCTTCATCGCCTTTAAAATTATAGTCTTTGAGCAGTTCTAAATTATCTAGCAATAAGTCTTTGGAGTCCTCATAACTATTTTCAAACATAAAATAGTGCTCTGGATTCAATGAAACATAGGTGTTGTTTGGTGTAAGTAAAAAATTTTCACCAAGTTGCTTACGGATAAGATAAAATGCATTTCTAAGATTTTTTGCAGCGGATTCGTCGTCGTGTTCATTCCAAAATAACGCTTTCAGTTTTTCTCTGGTGGATTGTCCTTCTAAAGAGAGGTAAAAAACAATTGCCTCAGCTTTATTTAATGTTAACTGAACTTTCTGACCATCAAAAAAAATACCTGGCAAGCCTGTTACTTTGATTCCTGCTTGATTCATAAATTGTCCTCCAAGGTATAACTAGCTCTATTATACCACTTTTGGCAGTCAATAAGCGACTTATAAACAAGAAAAAGACCCCAAGGGCGGGAACCCGAGAGGTCTCAAATTGGATAAATGTTGAGGAGGAATTCATGGTTAATATAGGTATATGTACCCTATTTCATGAATTTATCCCATGCTTTTTTTACTTCATCAGAAACAAATGATTCATCTGTTAAATAAGGGAGTGAAATGAAGTCTTCGCCCTTACGAATATCATTGTATTCCATACAAGTTGTGATTGAGTTTTCATTTCTTGCCCAAGCACGTCTTGAAACGCCATTCATTACATCCCAAGGAATTGCTCTTTGGATGATTGTGTCAATTCTAATGCTGCCGTCAAGGACTAAGCCGAAACCGCCGTTGATAGATTTACCAATACCAACGCCACCGCCGTTATGAAGTGCAATGAGACTCATGCCACGCGCTGCATCGCCAGCAAATGAATGGGTTGCCATATCTGCCATGATGTTTGAACCATCATAAATGTTAGAAGTTTCTCTGAATGGTGAATCTGTACCACCCGTGTCATGATGGTCACGACCAAGCATAACTGGGCCAATTTCACCATTTCTAACCATTTCATTGAATTTAAGTGCAATGTTCATACGACCAAGCGCATCTTGGTAAAGGATTCTTGCTTTTGTACCAACAACTAATTTATTTTTTTCAGCGTCTCTGATCCAAATGTAGTTGTCCTTGTCTTGGAATCTTCTCTCAGGGTTGATTACAGACATAGCAGCGTGGTCTGTTTTTCTGAGGTCTTCGTCTGTACCGCTGAGGCAAACCCATCTGAATGGTCCATAACCATAATCAAATAGGAGTGGGCCAAGAATGTCTTCAACATAAGATGGGAAAACGAAGCCATCTAATTCATTGACGCCATTTTTACAAATTTCTGTAACGCCAGCATCGTATATTGCTTTCATGAACGAGTTGCCGTAGTCGAAGAAATAAACACCTTTAGCAACCAGTGCTTTAATAACTCTGTAGTGTCTTGCAAGGGTTTCGTCAACTAATTGACCAAATTTAACCTTGTCTTCTGCAAGCAATTTCGTTCTTTCTTCGAACGTAATGCCAGCTGGACAGTAACCACCTTCGTAAACCGCGTGGCATGATGTTTGGTCAGAGAGCAAGTCGATGTGACGGTTGTTCTCAAGTGCATATTCTAAAAGGTCAACAATGTTGCCAAGGAAAGCAACCGCGTGGCCTTCGCCAAGTGCCATGTATTTTTCAGCAATGTCAAATGCTTCAGCAGGGGTTTTTGCAACCGATGAAACCCATCCTTGTGAGTGTCTTGTTACAATTCTTGACTCGTCTACTTCAGCAACAATGGCAACACCGTTTGCTATTTCAGCAGCTTTACCTTGAGCACCACTCATGCCGCCAAGACCAGAAGTAATGAACAATTGACCTTTAAGGTCAGCGTCATTTGAAAGGCCTTTTTTCTTTCTGCCAGCGTTGAGGATTGTTGAGTAAGTACCGTGAACGATACCTTGTGGTCCAATGTACATCCAGCCGCCAGCTGTCATTTGACCGTAGTTAGCAACACCAAGGGCTGCAGCGCGGGCAAAGTCTTTGCTGTTGTCGAACATGCCAATCATAAGACCGTTAGTAATAATACATCTTGGTGCTTCAGGAGATGATTTAAAGAGACCTCGTGGATTACCAGAATCGATAACTAACGTTTGATCTTGTGTCATGATTTCAAGGTATGACTTAACGAGCCAGTATTGCATCCAGTTTTGGAAGATTTGGCCGCTTTCTCCGTAAGTGACAAGTTCATATGGGTATAAAGCAATATCGAAATCCAAGTTGTTGTCAATCATGACTTGGAAAGCTTTTGCTTCAATAGTTTTACCTTTGTAATCATCAATTGGAAGACCTTTAAGGTTGCCAACAGGTCTGAATCTATAAGCATAAATTCTGCCTTTTGTCATGAGTTCGTCTAAAAACTCCGGCGCTAATACTGCATGCCATTCTTCTGGAATGTAGCGAAGTGCGTTTTTAAGCGCAAGTTCTACCTCGTTTTGATTTAAGGTTAATTCTCTTTTAGGAGCTCTACGGATACCTTCAACGAATGCTGGGTATTCTGGGAGCGTTGGGAAAATATCTTTGAGTTTGACGCGCATCGCTTGTTCAATTTGATGATTGTTTAACATATTTTCACCTCATAATTAGTATTTTGCCGTTAGGCTTAAATTCACTCTATCATAGAGGCGTCAAAAAAACGTCAAAAAATAAAGGAATCCATAAAAAAAGTTCCCAGAAATTTTATCCAGGAACTTTGTGGTTATTTTATGCAGCTAAGTTTTTAAAAATGACTATTTATCAGTATTTTTGTTACTGTAGTCTTTCTTGAAGCCGTCTTTTTTAGGGCCATCTTTTTTAAAGCCATCGTCTTTTTTATAAGTGCTGCCACTTGCGCTATACGGTTTTTTGTAACCGTCAGATGATTTTTTATAAGCATCATTAGAACGGAACTCAGGCTTACCACCTTCATCTTTACGACGAACGTCTTTTTTCTTGTCGCTATAGAAGTTATCTTTCTTGTAGCCAGGCTTATAGTCTTTGCTGTCTTTATTGCCTTGGTAGCCTCTTGGTTTATAGTCACCGCTTCTACTTGCACCACCACCGTTGGCGCCTTTTTTGCCATCGCCTTTAGCACGGTCAATACGAATTTTATGGCCATTGACTCTAGAGTATCTAAGAATCTCATAAACTTCATTTGCGTAAGCAACTGGCACTTCGAAGAATGAGAATGTCTCATAAACGTCTACCTTACCAATGAGTTCTTCAGCGAGGTTAGTGTCATTTGCAATCATTCTTGTGATGTCTTTTGGTTTAATGTTCGCATTTTTACCAATGTTCACAAAGAAACGAACCATACCGTCTTCAGTGCTCTTCTCATAAACACCATAGAGATCAGAAATTTTCTTGGTCTCGTCTTTGTACTTCTCAAGTTCACGCTTAAGCATTGCCGCCGCGATTTCAATAGTAGTTATGTTCTTTTCTGACATAGACTCAATAAGTCCGTAGTACTTCTCTAAGCCGCCTTCTGCGATAGTTGTCTCAAGGTCAGATAACAAGTCGCCAACTTTGATGTCTTCGATATCTGCTACTGACGGGATTTCATGACGTTTGATCTTGATTTTTGAGTATTTCATAACGTCTTTAAGAAGTAAAAACTCTCTGCCGCTGACAAGTGTGAATGACTTACCAAGGTTACCAGCACGACCAGTTCTGCCGATTCTGTGTACGTAGTATTCTTCATCTTGTGGAATATCAATATTGACTACCATTTCGACGTTATTAACGTCAAGACCTCTTGCTGCAACGTCTGTGGCTACTAATATTTCAATATTACCGCTTCTGAAACGGTCCATAACGAGGTTTCTTTGTTGTTGCTTCATGTCGCCATGAAGTCTTTCGCAGCTATAGCCTCTTGTTTGAAGTTGAGCAACAACTTCGTCAACTTTTTTCTTTGTATTACAGAACATCAAAGAAAGTTTAGGTTGGTAGAGGTCGAAAAGTCTTGTTGAAACTTCAACTCTATCTCTGTCATGTGCTTCGATATAGTATTGGTCAACGTTAGTTGCCGTTAATTCTTTGTGTACCACTTTAACGATTTGTGGGTCATTTTGGTATTGGTTAACAATCTCCATAATTTCTCTTGGCATTGTTGCAGAGAAAAGTACAGTTTGACGCTCGTCTGGCACACTTTGGAGAATTGTTTCAATATCTTCTCTAAAGCCCATGTTGAGCATTTCATCTGCTTCGTCAAGGATAACCATCTGGATACCAGAAAGATCAAGTGTTTTTCTTCTGATATGGTCAATAACACGACCAGGGGTACCGATAACGATTTGTGTACCCATTTTAAGCGCTCTGATTTGACGATCGATAGGTGCGCCACCATAGATAGGAACTGCTTTAACGCCCTTCATGTGCTTTGCAAGTTTAGCAATTTCGTCAGAAACTTGAATAGCAAGTTCTCTTGTTGGACAGAGAATAAGCGCTTGTACCTTTCTATTTTTAACTTGAATGCGCTCAAGCATCGGGATACCGAATGAAGCAGTTTTGCCCGTACCAGTTTGTGCCTGACCAATTACGTCAAGGCCTTGAAGAATTAATGGGATTGATTGTGCTTGTATAGGTGTTGCTTCTTCAAATCCCATTTCTTCGATTGCAGTCAATATATTATTGGATACTTTCAAGTCCTTAAATTTAACAACTGCCATTTCATTTAATTTTGTTTGTTCTGTTTTCTCATTCATTTCATTTACCATAGATTATACCATCCTTATTTGTATTCACTTCTAATCTGTATGGAAACTAGGCGACATTCGCCTAGCTATTAGATTGATTTTAAATTGCCAAATTATATTATATAATAAAATGGTTGCGTGTGCAAGGATTTATTTTTAGATTAAAATCTTTGTAGCATGGTATTTATATAATAGCAAAAATATAATTATGAAATTTATACACATTGAAATCTGTTATACTGTATATATCCAAAATTATCTATTCAAAACGAGGGGGTCCCTATGATTTACTTATTTTTAGCGGATGGATTTGAAGAAATAGAAGCACTTACTGTTTTAGACTTACTTCGACGTGCAGAGATTTCTGTTCAGAGCGTTTCAATTAAGCCCGATAAGCAAGTTATGGGTGCCCATAAAATTCAAGTTACTGCAGACCTTCTATTAGAAGAAGTAAACTATGAGGAAATGGTTGGAATTATTTTACCAGGAGGTATGCCAGGAACGACTAACCTTGCAAAGTGTAAATCTTTAGCCGACATGCTGATAAAAGCTCATGAGGACGAGAAATGGATAGGTGCAATTTGTGCAGCCCCTATTATTCTTGGAGATCTAGGCATTTTAGAGGGTCGTAAAGCTGTTTGTTATCCTGGTTTTGAATCAAAACTACGCGGTGCGACTGTTGCTGATGATGCAGCCGTTCGCGATGGGCATATTATCACCTCAAAAGCAGCAGGCACCGCAGTAGATTTTTCACTCAAGTTGATTAAACACTTAAAGACTAAAGAAGACTCTATAAATATTAAGCGTGCAATTTTATATTAAAAGCGTGAATAGCATTTTTAAACAATTGAACAATTACTATTGGAAGCAAAGACAATCCTAAGACTAGGAACAATTGGTCATTAGTAAGTGATACGACTTCAAAGAGTTTCATTAGTACAGGTATTTTCAGTACGGCTAATAAAATCAAATAACCGCCAATAATGGCAAACCATATGAAGCGATTGCTAAAAACCTGATTCAAGGTCAATGGGCGGTCGCTTCTGTTGTTCATGCCGTGGGCAAGTCTAGAAAGACATAGTACCGAGAATGCCATGGTAGAAGCAGTCGCTTTATTGACTTCTAAACCTTTGTAATAAGCAAACATGGTAAGTATACAGATCAGAAGCCCTTCTAAAAACACTCGGATTAAAAGCTTACGCGTTAAAATAGGTTCTTTAGCGTTTCTAGGCGGTTCGTTCATAACGCTGCCACTATTTTTTTCAAGCCCTATTCCTATTGCCGGTAAACTATCTGTAATCAAGTTAATGAACAGCAAATGGATTGGCGCAAATGGTGCCGAAAGGCCTAAAAGCGTGGCATAGAATACGCTGAGGATACCCGCTGTATTCCCTGCCAGTAAGAATTGAATAGCATTTTTTATATTTGTATAGATGCTTCGCCCTGCACTGACTGCTTTAACGATAGTTGAGAAATTATCGTCAGTTAGGATCATGGTCGAGGCATTTTTTGATACCTCTGTCCCTGTTATGCCCATTGCAATACCTACATCTGCAGCTTTGAGGGCAGGTGCATCGTTAACGCCATCCCCTGTCATAGCTACTACATGTCCCAAACTTTGCCATGCCTTTACAATTCTTATCTTGTGTTCCGGTGAAACCCTTGCGTATACCGAATACTTGGGTACTTCTTTAATAAGTTCTTCGTCTGTCAAGGATTCTACGTAGCTACCTTCCACCGCTTCTGAGGGGTCTTTCAAAATCCCGATTTGTGTGGCTATGGCAGTCGCAGTTATTTTATGGTCTCCTGTAATCATAATCGGTTTAATGCCTGCCTTCTGACAGTCACTAACTGCCTGAGCAGACTCTTTTCTAGGTGGGTCCATCATAGAAATTAGGCCATAAAAGACAAAGTCATTTTCGTCTGTTAAACTGAGTTTGCGTTCAGTTTCGAACAACTTATAAGCAAAGCATAGAACACGAAGGCCTTCCGAGGAAAGCTGGTAGTTGACTTCTTCAATAGCATGTCGGTCGTCGGGAGTAATAGGTCTGACACCCTCTTCTGTCTGAATGTGGGTCGCGCGGCTTAAAAGGACATCCATAGCGCCTTTTGTTATCATTTTATAGGTGTCATTCATATTGTGAAGCGAGCTCATGAGTTTACGGTCTGAGTCAAAAGGAAGTTCTGAAAGTCTTGGAAGTTCTTCTCTTAACTTAAGTTCGTCCAGTTCATAAACTTCGCCCCAATTGACCAATGCAACTTCTGTAGGGTCCCCCATCTCTTTGTCGTGAACGGTGACCGCGTCATTGCAGAGCATCGACATTTTAACGAAGTCGGTGTGTAGCGCTTGCTTCATGTCAAGTGAACTGGATTCAGAAAGCTTTGGAAGCAAGTATACCTTTTGTACGGTCATTTTATTTTGTGTTAATGTACCCGTCTTATCTGAACAAATTACAGAAACACAACCTAAACTCTCAATTGTATAGAGCTTTCTTATAATGGCATTATCTTTAGCCATTTTTTGAGTGCCAAGGGCTAAAACGATGGTGACGATGGAGCTGAGTGCTTCAGGAATGGCAGCGACGGCTAAAGAAACAGCAAACAGCAATGACGCCATTATATTTTGACCGCGAAGCACATTAATAGCGAAAATGATGGCACATAATAGCAGTATAAAGATGGCCAATTTTTTTCCAAAGCTATCTAAACTGACTTGAAGAGGAGTCTTCTTGGCTTTGGCATTGCTAAGCAGGTGTGCAATTTTACCAATCTGTGTGTCCATACCGGTTTGTGTTATGACAATCTGTCCACGACCGTGGGTGACAAAAGTGCCAGAGAAGACCATGTTCATTTGGTCGCCGGGGTTCATGTCGCCGGGGTTCATATCGCCAGTGTTAACGTTTTTTTCTTTGTCGCCTGTCTCTTGAAACAGTTCATCAGTATTCTTTTGAACGCTTTCTGACTCACCTGTTAGCGCACTCTCTTTAACGGTTAGTGAATTTGATTCTATGATGCGACTATCAGCAGGAATAGAGTCGCCTGCCTCTAATAAGACAAGGTCACCGACAACAACTTCACTAGCAGGAATAACCTGTTGAAGTCCGTCCCGTATAACTTTAGCATTTGGTGCAGACATGGCTTTGAGACTCTTTAGGGATTCGTCTGCTTTTATATGCTGAACTGCGCCTAGAACAGCATTGATGCAAAGAACCGCTACAATGACTGCTGAACTTTCCCATTTGCCAATAACGCCCGAAAGTAATGCGGCGAAAAGCAAGATCCAAACTAAAAAATCATTGAATTGACTTAAAAGAACTTTCCAAATTGCCACAGGCGGTTCTGAATCTAAAATGTTTTCACCGTATTGGTTGCGGTGGCTTGTAACTTGTTCAGGTTTAAGCCCTTGAGTACTGGTATTTAACTGTGTTAGGGTTTGCTGAATGCTCATAAGATAAAATTTCATGATGACCTCCACTGATTATTGGATTGTGGTTAAGAAACAAAAAAGACTCTATAATCAGAATTTCTGATTATAGAGTCTCACATAACAAATTAATGTTCTCAAGGCCGGGAAATTAATCCGGTTGACGACTTTGAGTCCTTTTTCAAGGCAGTTACTCCCTCTACGGGTGATTGAATTGACTTCATAATATCATGTGTCGTTCATCCTGTAAAGATGAATTATTATTTAATCGTTATTAGCTCGGCTTGTTTTAGACAAATAGGCGCTGATTGTCTGTTCATAGCCTAAGTGTGTAGGTTCGTAGTAACGTTTGCCTTCTAAGTCTTTAGGTAAATAAGTTTGAGGTGTAAAGTGGCCCTCATAGCTATGGGGATACTTATAGACCTCCGTTTCGAAGTTACCAGTTCTTTTCTTCTCCATACTAAGTGCAGTCCCATCTCTTAAATAAATTGGCACGGGGCTGAATCGGCCCTGTTTAATATCTTCAAGGGCTTCATCTATGCCTAGGTAGGCGGCATTGGATTTAGGTGCACAGGCTATGTACACAGCGGCTTGTGCTAGAGGAATTCTGCCTTCTGGCATACCAATGGTCTCTACTGCTTTTAAGGCGCTTGTAGCTAATATAAGGGCCTGTGGATCGGCATTACCTACATCTTCTGAGGCACAAATTACGATTCTTCTGGCTATGAAAATCGGGTCTTCTCCCCCAGTAATCATTCTTGCGAGATAATGCAAAGTCGCATCTGGGTCTGAGCCGCGCATGGATTTTATAAAAGCTGAAATGACGTCGTAGTGGCTGTCGCCAGATTTGTCATAGGTAAAGCCTCTGTCCTGAAAACATTCTTTTAGTACGTCCATGGTTAAAACAATTTCGCCGTTTTCATTTGGCTGTGTGGTCAAACTAGCGAGTTCAATGGCATTTAATGCCCGTCTTGCGTCACCGCTGGTCATGTGTACCAAGGTGTTGAGGGTATCATCATCGGCTTGAATGTTTAGCGCACCGAGTCCCGAAATTTCGTCTGAAATGGCCCGTCTAATAATTTGGATAATATGTTCTGAGTCCAGTGGGTTGAGTCTAAACATGGTCGAGCGGCTAATTAGAGCGCCGTTGACTTCGTAGTACGGATTCTCTGTGGTAGCGCCTATAAGTACGACTGTGCCCTTCTCTACGTATGGTAGCAGGGCGTCCTGCTGTGCTTTATTAAAGCGGTGAATCTCATCTATAAACAAGATGGTCTTTTGACCGCTAAAGCCGAGTCTGTCCTCAGCTCTGCCAATAACTTCTCGAAGTTCTTTAACACCAGAAGTGACTGCGTTGACTGACTCAAAATAGGAGCCTGTCGTTTCTGCAACTACTTTGGCAAGACTGGTTTTGCCGCTGCCCGGAGGTCCGTAAAGGATAATGGAAGTCAACTGATCCGTTTGAATGAGTCTTCTGAGCAGTTTGCCCTCTCCCA
>JBGSUZ010000516.1:0-3792 GCA_041753235.1 Acidaminobacteraceae bacterium | reverse complement strand
TGAGGAAAAAGCACAAAGGAGTCTTCTTATGTCGAATAAAAATGTAGAAATGATGAAAGCTTTATTAGAAGAAAAAAAGAAAAAGAACAGTGAGAATGCAAGCCACAGACCTGACAAGAAAATTGGCAGCGGTTCTAAAGAAAAATCTAATAAGCGCATTGGCGTTAAAAAGGTTTAAATGTCTTAAAAGAAAAGGACTTATGCAGCTATATAGTTGCATAAGTCCTTATTTTATATTCAAATTTAATTGCAAGGTTACTCTTTTTCTAAATAACCGCTAATTGCACCAATCACCTGTTCTAGTAGTTCCAAATCTGTAATTACGTTACCTGTCTCAAGAGAGTGATCCGCACCCTCAAATTCAATGACGACAGACTCCTCTTCTCTATTGAGTAGTTTTTCATCGTAATGCGCATCCCCTGTTCCCATAATAATCAGTTTTTCTGATAAATTATCAGGGTCAAAGGCTGGTGCTACTGGTGTTAAATACACTAATTTATGGCTTCTATTTGAAAAGGATTTATGAAGCCTTTTTATAAGCACAGTGCCTAAACTTTTGCCTACAAATACAATCTTCTCATGATGAGGTTCAAGTGCCATTTCAATTAGCGTCTCAACTTCATCGTAGAGCACTTCAAAGTCGTCAGGAAATTTCACGAGGCTAGTATGGTGCATAAAACCATAATGAACCGCTAAAACATCTAGTCCCATTTGAAGACCTAAGTTCTTTGAGTAATGAAGCAACGGTTGGTCAACTGAATAATTTTGTCCCCCTAATAGTACCATTAATGTATCACTGTCTTGTTTATATAGGCTGTGTTCAAGATGTTCATTCCATTTTGACTGAGTGACAATTCGCTTTTCTAGCATTATCTACACCCCCTCTTAGTATTTTATACGTTGGTGTGAAGGATTGATCCAGCTGTACATGAATAAATCTTGATAGACATTTCTAAAGTAAGCGTACTCTTTAAGAAGACCTTCTTTCTCAAAACCGAGCGCCTCAAGCGCTTTAATAGAAGCTATGTTATCAGGATAAACCATGGCCTCAATTCTATGCAAGTTCATAGCTTCACACCCATAGTCCTTCATCACTTCTATAGCTTCTTTTACATACCCGTGGCCCCAGTAATTTTCATGTAACTCAAAACCAATTTCTGCCCTTCTAGCTGCCTTATTGCAATTATGAAAACCACAAGTACCCATAAAATCCCCAGTTTGCCTATGCAGAATTGCCCAGCGTATGCCACGGTCATCGTAGTAATAATTTCTGAGGCTCTCTATCAATTGGAGCACTGTTTCAAGGTTGTTTACGGGGAACATGCCATAATACTGCATTACTTTTTCAGAAGAGAATATTTCTTTAAAGTCATGGCAATCCGCTAAGCATAATTCTCTCATTAACAACCGCTCAGTTGCTAGAATCGGAAATGGTGCTTTCTCAGTCTCCACTATAGTATCCCCTCCTGATTTGTGCCCCCTCGTTTTCGTCTTTAAAAGTATACCCCAGTATATGATCAAGTCTCACATTTTTAGAAGCGCTAAAAATAGACTGCTCTACATTTTGAAACTGCCCTGACAAAGTATGAATCAGTGCTTTTATTTCAGCACGTCTGCTGTCACCCTTGTGTTCAGTCACACTACACCCACAATTAAGTGCTTTTAGCCCGATGGTATTGCAAAAACTTATAATGCTTTGTTCCCTCAGATAGTACATCGGTCTTATCAGTTGCATATTTTCAAAATTCTGAGCTTCTATTTTAGGCAACATGGTTTTGAATTCACCGCCGCAGAGCACATTCATTAAAATCGTCTCTATCACATCGTCATAATGGTGACCTAATGCCAGTTTATTACACCCCTGTTTTACAGCGGCTTCATAAAGCGCGCCACGTCTCATTTTAGCGCACATAAAACAGGGGGTCTTATCTGACATTTTAAGAGAAGCTTCAAAAATTGGCGTTTCAAAGATATGTGCAGGAATGGTCAAATCCCTTAAATTCTGCTCTATTGACACTCTATTTTCAGGTTTGTAGCCAGGATCCATGACTAAAAATACAAGCTCAAAACTATTTCGTTTCTCTCGCCTATATTGTTGTAATAATTTCGCCATCAATAGGCTATCCTTACCACCAGAAATGGCTACACCTACCGTATCCCCTGGTTCAATCAGACAAAATTCGTCTATACCACGGACAAATGGTGCCCATAGTTTTTTTCTATATTTTGTAATAATCGAATTTTCAATTTCATTTACCGGAATCATTAATATTGCTCCAATTTCATATATTCGTAGTCTAAAAAGCCTTCAATAGATTCTTTCATATAGCGTCTTTGGACTGTGAATCCAACGGACTCATAGCATTTCTTAGCACGCTCATTAAAGCGTCTGACTTCTAAACCAATTTCAGTATTAGGATGACGTTTTTTCGCTTCTTTAATCAATAAGCTCATAGCTTTGTAACCGTAGCCTTCTCCACAAACTTCTGGTTTTAAACCAATACCAAGCATTACTTTATTGTCAGAACAATGAATACGCCCAAATCCGATTAGATCTTCCTCTTTACAAATAGACAGGAAAAACTCATCCCGTTCAGATTCACTGGCTAACGCCCAGCAGTTGCTAACAACAACTTCCCAATCTGATAAGTTGTATATGGAATATAATCCTTGATAACGCCACTTACAGACCTCTTTTGCCATGGACTCATTTAAAGTGCCAAGTTGTATTGGTGCAAGCGCACGCTGAAAGAACTTTTTAAATCCTTTATCCTCACAGTAAAGATTGTCTTGAGTCTGAGAGAGGTCGTTATAATACTGTCGACTCTTTATTTCTACGGAAAGAGCATTTATCGGAAACCCAACTTCTCGTTTTTCGTGTGGCTCTGCTACAATTAAGAATCGTTCTGATGACAAGTCGCCACCCTGTTTTTCATAGCATTCACCATCGGGAAAGATTAAGCATATTGCGTTTTCATACCATGCAAAGGCTTCCCCACCAAGGTTATTTGCTATGTTAGAATAGTAATCTATCATCTCCTCATCTGACATTTCAGCTACGCCTGTTTGATCTGCTAAAGCGCTGCCTAGTAGATGTTTTCTTCGAGCGTGAATACCTGGCTGAGCTTCTACGCTTAACCCTTCTATATACAGCCCGCTGTCACATGAAAAAACAGGGAGCCCTGTTGCTTTTGAATAAGTTCTTGCCTTTATTCGAGCATTTTCAAGAGGCGTTTCACCACTTTCCAAAACCTTTGGTAAATTTATGTTAATGTCACTAAGACCAATTAGTTCAATATCCAGACCCTTTAGAAGCGCATTCATATGATTAATCTTAGCTGGATTGGTTGTGCCATACAGTATTTTCATCGTTTGTAAAACTCCTCTTATAACTGTAGTCTTTTTTTAGTCCTGTAATTTCCCATCGATAAAAATATCGGCTTAGTTCAAAATTATTTTAGCTTTATTTGTAAAGTATTAGGTAGAAAACCCATTTGTCTGTAAAATTCAATAGAGGACTTAAATACTTAACCTTTGTCCTGTTTGAAGTCTACCAAGTGTACTTAGTTGACCTGCAATATATTTATAATTAGCCTCTCCTGTGCAATGTCCTGTAAAGTATTGACTAACGTTTTTCTCAAGCAGTGCCTTTGTAAGGCTGTTAAGAAACGTTAAATCCTCAGCTTTTTTAGGCGTTATTCCCATGAGATGAAACCCGCCAATTACGGTGTGTAGCGGGCCATTTATTAAAGCAATAGCATGGTCTATTATATTGATAACGCCCTTATGAGC
>JBGSUZ010000515.1:0-2646 GCA_041753235.1 Acidaminobacteraceae bacterium | reverse complement strand
AAAATCACCTCTAACCTTTACGGTTTTGATAGAACTTTCTAATGTCTATGGCAGTGTCCATTAATCCGAGAAGTGACAATACTTGCAGACCAAAAAAAATCACAAACAATATGGTAGCAAATACCACAAGTACCGCTCGTTTTTCTACATTGCCACCTCTTGCTGTCGTCAAAAACGCGAGCGTAGAAGCGCCTTGGAAGGCAAAGACGTAAGAGAAGATTACCACTAAGTTGATGAAGATAATGTCGCTATCCACATACTTAAAATAATCTGCCGCAAAAGTCAGGACAACTATCAATAGGATACCTGGCAAAATTGAGCTTGGTAACTTGAAGTCTCTGAACTTGGACATTTTAACCACATCTGTACCTGTTCTTTTTAAGATAGGTCTTGAAATAAAGAAATTCAACACAGCCATAATCATGCCTGCCATGACGAACATCGCCGGCATTGTTTTTAACACGAAGTCTTTCATTGCTTTAATCATATCTAGCTGTATGCTTATGTCCTCTTGAGCAAGCTTTAACTCAGCTCCTCGTTGCTGCATCATGTCTGCACCCTGTTGAAACCCTTGGGTGATAATCTCGGAAAGATTAATGCCTGTAAGAGCAAAGGTAAGGTATATCATTAAACTCATGCCCAGTATGAAAAGTCCCGCACTAACGATAATCGTCTTCGTTGCAGCTTTTTGTTTATGGATCATATAGCCAGCCCCTAGACCCGGTATACAAAACATACCCACTAATAACACAGCTGATTCAGGGTTAATTGTTAACGCTAGGACACCACTGATTATAACTGTTCCCATAATGCCGGCATATATACCTCTTCGCGCCGTTAAGACCGTCATTGCTACCGTTGCCAAGATAGCAAGAAAAGAGATTAACGGTATATTCGTAAGCATTAGAATGACTGCGGCAATAGCCGAGAGCAGTGCCGTCTCAATCATAGTTCTTAAGTTCAAATTATTATTCAAATAAGCCACTCCATTCCGGATTTTAATTATCCCATTCAGTCTATTATACAATAATATTTATCGGTTTACAAAGCCCGCAAATGACACCGTTTAAAATACTCGGTTTATTATAATACAAAATTTTAAAACAAAACCGACTGATTTTTCTGATAATTTTTAAGCCCCGTAACATTTTTTTAAGACTTTTTATTTATACTTTTTTTAAAACAATAAAAAAGGAGTGTTATTGTGACTGTAAAAAGGGTACTAGCACTAGTCACCGCCGCATCTATATTATGTTTTACATATTATTTTTATCTACAAACACAACCAAAAGCGCCTGAGGCCTTACGCATTTTATACATAAACAACAGCAACTCGGAGGAAATGGCTTACGTTAAAGCCAGTATGGTCTCAATAGAAAGTATGGTCAAAACTAAATTGGATTTGCCCATCAACTTTGAAATTCTAGAAGTAAAAAATAGCGACGAATACCGAATCAAGCGCAATACCATCATGCTCAGCAAAAACCCGCCCGACTTGATTTTAGCGGGTACAAACCCGCTCAACGACCTAATTGACATGAATCTTCTCATGCCACTAGACAACAACATAAGCAATTTAAATAAAGTGTATGGTGCTTTACGGGGAACCCATACGGTTGCCTTTGGCTTTCATATTAAGTCTGCGGTAATCAACACCAAACTGCTAGAAAGCTGCAATCTGCCAACACCTTCGCCCGACTGGACCGAAAGAGATGTCGTTGAGTTAATTGACATACTCAAAGAAAAAAAACCAGGTTTACCAATTTACCTGACCAAATCGCTTTATGAAAGTTACTATAACACCTACCTAGAAGATTGTCTAAACGAAAAGTTAAGCGGTAATATTGATGATTTTACGCTCACTGACGCCAAATTCTTAGAACAGCTTGTAGAGATGAAAACCATTATGAACCGCGACTATGACTTAAGCGCTCTTCCAAATCAATCGGCACGCCTGCGGATGGTGTTCGACCCTAAATCTCAGGAATATAAAGCACAATCCACGTTAATCGAACAGCGGCTTATGAATAGTTTTACTGTTGCTGAGGGGTTAAACGCCATGAATGTGATAGAGCTTTCTAAAATCTATTTTTATACCTCAAATATTGTCATGCTGCCCATTGGTGACCGGGTTGAAACCCTGCGTTTAGGAATTAGCAAGCACGCACCCCATCAAAAAGAGGCCATCAAGTTTTTGGACATGGCACTTAACTGGGATAGTCAGTTCAAGTTCGCCCTCTTTTCCGAAAAAGCCAAATTCACACAGGTCAATAGGGATAACGAAGACCGAATGATGGCCTATGGGGATGCATTTGCAGCCGATTCTAACGTCATTGAAATTCGGAAAAAAGTCATCAAAATGCTCAATGACAATTACTACACCGATATTGGCGAACTCTCCCAAAAAGAAATTGTTGTACGCAATGAGTTGATGCAAACTACCTTTAACGTCATTTTTGACCCACAGCTAAATGACAAAACTAAAATGCTCAAAGAGCTTAAAATTGTTGAAGACCGTATCAAACTCATGATTAAAGAATAGACACTTAGGGGGAATAAGCACTCATGAAATCTCAAAAACCCGGTCAATGGGACAGACAAGCTCTGCTGTTACTGGTACCTAGCCTATTTGGTTTTGCGCTGGTC
>JBGSUZ010000514.1:0-3214 GCA_041753235.1 Acidaminobacteraceae bacterium | reverse complement strand
GCCGCTAAAACAGCGGGTATTCATATTCCTACACTTTGTCATATGGACCTTCACATGGATCAATTTGGTGTTATTAACCAAAATGCTTCGTGCCGTGTTTGTATGGTAGAAGTAGAAGGCAGACCAGCCCTCGTTCCTTCTTGTTCTGAGAAGGCTGTTGACGGTATGGTCATTAGAACAGATACAAAAAGAGCAATCACTGCTAGAAGAATGTCAGTAGAACTTCTTCTTTCTAACCACCCTAAAGATTGCTTAATGTGCCCTAAAAACATGGAGTGTGACCTTCAAAAATTAGCGGCTGACCTTGGCGTAAGAGATGTTAAGTGGGAAGGCGAAAGAATCAACTTCCAAATTGACAAAACTTCTAAAGCTATCGTTAAAGACGTTAACAAATGCGTTATGTGCAGAAAGTGCGAAGTTATGTGTAACGAAGTTCAAACTTGTGGCATCCTTTCAGGTGTTAACAGAGGCTTCACATCATTCGTAGGCCCTGCGTTCAATATGGATATGAAAGAAACTAGCTGTACTTACTGCGGTCAATGTGTTGCAGTATGTCCAACAGCTGCACTTACTGAGCACAACCAAATTGCAGATGTTTGGTCAGCAATCAACAACCCTCAGAAACACGTTGTTGTACAAGTTGCACCAGCAATCCGTGTTGCAGTTGGTGAAATGTTCGGTATGGAGCCAGGTACAATTTCTACTGGTCAATTAGCGACAGCTATGAGAAGACTTGGTTTTGACGGCGTTTTCGATACAGACTTCGCGGCTGACCTTACAATTATGGAAGAAGCGTCTGAACTCGTTCACAGAATTCAGCACAACGGTACACTTCCTATTCTAACAAGCTGCTGTCCAGCTTGGGTTCAATTCTTCGAACACCAATTCCCAGATATGTTAGACATTCCGTCTACTTGCCAATCACCACAAATCATGTTTGGTGCGATTGCTAAGACTTACTATGCTGAGAAGATGGGCATCGATCCTAAGGACATCACTGTAGTTTCAATTATGCCTTGTATCGCTAAGAAGGCAGAAGCAGCTAGAGAAGAACTTTCAGTTGAGGGTAACCAAAACGTGGATTTCGTTCTTACTAATAGAGAATTCGGTAAAATGCTTAAAGAAGCTTGTATCGACTTCGCAACACTTCCAGAAAGCGACTTTGACAGCATGCTTGGCGAATCTACAGGCGCGGCAGTTATCTTCGGTACTACTGGTGGCGTAATTGAAGCAGCTACTAGAACGGCTTATGAGTGGGTTACTGGTGAAAAATTAGAAAATGTTGAGTTTACACAACTTCGTGGCATGGACGGCATTCGTTCTGCAGCTGTACAAGTTGGCGACATGACACTTAACATCGGTATTGCACACGGTCTTGGCAACGCTAGAAAGCTTCTTGAAGACATCAAAGCTGGCAGAAGCCAATTCCATGCTATCGAAATCATGGCTTGCCCAGGCGGCTGTGTAGGCGGCGGTGGACAACCTTACCACCACGGCGACATGGAAATTGTTAAGAAGCGTCAACAAGCGCTTTATGCTGAAGACAGAAGTAAAACAGTTAGAAAATCTCATGAGAACAAAGAAGTTATCAGACTCTACGAAGAGTTCCTTGGCAAGCCTTATGGCCACAAGGCTCATGAACTTCTCCATACTCACTATTCACCAAAAGAGAGAGTATAGTAAACATAATTCAAAACCCCTTGAAGCATTAGTGCTTCGAGGGGTTTTCTGTACTTTTAGGGCAAGAAATGACCTTATGAAATTTTGTATAAACTATACAAGGCGTCTACTTTTATGAAAAACACAAATAAAAGCCTGTGAATTATAAAAGTATCAAATAAGATTAGTACAACTTAATATATGCGCTTTTTTAAATGTTTTTGAATTTTTTTGAATGTTTTTTGGTGTGTCACTAAAAAAGTGTTTATTTTTATTTTTCTGTAACCTTTTGACTATATTTTTCGAAATGATTGACCTTTATAGGTCAGGGGCATATAATCGATAATGTTTTTGATTTGATATAATGGTATGAGACGTTCAATATCTATTGGATGCGTGTGGAATACTAAATAAATTGGGTACATATTTGAGGCAGGGAAAAATGAACTATGTACTAATTTAATAGGAAAGAATCCTAATGGGGGTGATAATATGAAATCAAAGGCCATTCAAGAAACTTTGGCAAAAATCCTTGAAATCGATCAAGCTTCAATAGATATGGAAACTGATATTGATTCGCTTAAAGGCATCAAGGAAAAGGAACTTCGAAAGCGCGAACGGGAAATTGACTTGAAGCACATGAAAGAAGCAAGGAAGACGGCTAAGGAAGCCTATGACCGCGTGATGGAAGAAGCTAAGGCTCAAGAATCGGACATCTTTGAAGAGGGTGACATTGTGGACCGAAGGCTGCGCCGGTTATATGAAAAAAATGAGCAGGCGCTTGTTCGAGAAGCCATGGTTCGAATCTTTGGGGACACGTTTGTGAGCCAAAAGGAGTAGTGAGGGATGGGAAATATCAGTAAATATGCAGCGATCAATACTAAGGTCAAGGCCATGGAAAGACAGCTGCTGAGAGACTATGACTATGAAAAAATCATAGGCATGCCTGACGTAGCCTCAGTTGTGGAATACCTTAAATCAGAAACCTACTATGAAAACTGGATCGGTGCCGATGTCACAGATGACATTGGAACACTGGAAGGTCTATTAAAAAAGCATTTATTCGTTCAATCTGAGAAGTTATTCCATTATGTAAACGGCAATGACAAAAAGTTTTTTAAAGTTCTATTTATGCGTTATGAGATTGAGAACATCAAAGTATTTATACGGATGGTTGCTCGTAAAGAATCGCTCCAGCGGATTTCAGATCATATCATTGTTCCTGACTCTTATGGCAGCATTAATTATACCCTGCTAAACGATGCGAGAACCTTAGACGATATTGTTACTGGGCTAGAGGGCACTGAGTTTCAAAAGATTGTTCAACTCTTTAAAGATGAAGAAGAAGACAAGCTCATGTTTTATATGGAGATGAATCTGGACCGCTTATACTTTAAGAACTTGTACAATTATTCGAAGCGACTGGATGGCGCCAATAGCAAAGCTATTACAGACGTCATCAGCAGAAACATTGACATGCTCAATGTGCAATGGATTTATAGAGGGCGCCGTTTCTACAAAATATCTCAGGAGGAGTTAGTGAACTACAGCCTTC
>JBGSUZ010000513.1:0-3932 GCA_041753235.1 Acidaminobacteraceae bacterium | reverse complement strand
TTAATCGGTAGACATAAGAACTTTGGAGAATTCGAGTTTAGTAATATTTCCATTCAGATGGATACTACAGATACAAATGAAGTAAAGGTAATCATTAAAGACAAACAATCTAAGGAGATACTACTAAATAAATCCGCTTTTTTATTACCGGAATGGATTGGTGGTAACTGTTTACTCATTACCGAAACTAGCGGGAAAGTAGGTATTTTTAACTTAAGTACACGTAAATATATGTCCTACCTGTGGAATCAAGAGGGTAAAAGTTTAGAACCATTAGTCTTCCAATATAATAATACAGTACTCGTAGTAGACCGTAATCAAGCAGTTTTAGAATGGGTAGATGTGACTACGGGAAATAAAATGCCTCTTAGCGATAAACTGACAATAGAAAGTAAGTTCGATATGGTGGCGTTAAAAGGCGCAACACTCTATTTAAATCATATGACAAAATCGCAAGCAGTGTTTGCTGATTTAGAGATTGGTCGAATGCAGACGCTGAACATGGAAGAATTACCTTCTTTTGATGCAGGTGAATGGATAGATAGTCACATTTATCTTTATAGAAGAGGTCATGTTATAGCCATTTATGATGTTAATAGTAAAAAAATTAGTTCTTTATTCAAATGAAAATTAAATTGGTAGAAATATTAGAAAATTGACATGAATTACAACCTGATGGTATACTAAACAAACATAAAAAATATATATGGTTCGACGGATTAGACAAAGCGCGCTTTGAGCTAATAGTAAACCAGCAAAATCGCATGGATTTCATATTCAGGCATTTTGCTGGTTTTTTGTTTTTTTTGTCTCAAATAGCTTCTGTGAATCACTCATATTTGAACTAGGAACTTTACACTACAATCAAAACGAGGAGAAATTAATGCAATCAGAAAAAACCATAAACCACAAATCGCTTAAAAGCCTCATTGTCGTCGCAAATTTTCACAAAATACTCATAGACTACGAGCAAGTCCTTCACCAATTTGCCATAGGAGAGCAAATAGACGAACAAACCCTACTGAGAATAGCGAAACGTTACGGCCTAAAAGCAAAACGCCACCAATATGCTATAGACAAACTCGAAAAAGCACCACTGCCAGCCATGCTAAAACTAAAATCGGGTGAATACGTTGTCCTAGCCCAGCACAGAGGTGACCAAGTACTGCTGTTTGACCCAGAGGAAGAAACACCCAAACTAATGCCGCTAGAAGAACTTCTGGAACATAGCACGGGAGAAGTCATTCTGCTCGTTGACAGAAAAATACTAAACAGAGAAGTTACGTTTGGACTCAAATGGTTTTTACCGTCCATCATCAAATTTAAAAAGTCATTTATTGAAGTTCTAGTGGGCGCTTTTGCACTGCAACTTTTAGGCCTTGGCGCACCACTGTTCACACAGGTCATTGTCGACAAGGTCATCATGCACAAGAGCTTTTCTACATTAAATGTGCTCATGATTGGCTTAGTGCTTATTGCCGCCTTTGAAATGCTGCTCGGAATAGCCAAGAATTATGTCTTTACCCATACGACCAATCGGATAGATGTAATTTTGAATGCCAGACTGTTCGAGCATTTATTCAGACTACCCCTCAGGTACTTTGAAACAAGGCGCGTTGGGGACACCATCGCCAGAGTTAGAGAAGTGGAGAATATTCGCAGGTTCCTGACCGGAACGCCGCTCTCAACCGTTATAGACACCTTTTTTATTACCGTTTATCTATTTGTCATGTGGCTCTATAGCCCAGAACTAACGAAAATAGTACTATTCTCGCTACCACTGTTTATATTGCTTTCAGTTGTAGTAACACCAGTATTTAAAGCAAGACTGGAAGAAAAATTTGCAACAGGTTCTGAAACCCAGTCGTTTCTTGTGGAGACTGTATCAGGCGTTCAAACCATCAAGTCTTTTGCCCTAGAACCACTCACACAAAAGCGATTTGAAGAAAAAGTAGCAGCCTACTCCAGCGCATCATTTAAAACGGCCATTCTAGGAGGCAATGCCAGTGCTGTCGCCCAGTTTATTCAGCGCTCAGTCGACTTGTCTATCTTATGGTTTGGCGCACAACTGGTCATGAGCAACACCATCAGTATAGGACAACTCATAGCTTTTCGTATGCTTTCGGGCAACGTCACAGGCCCGCTGCTTCGAATCGTGCAAATGTGGCAGGACTTCCAACAGACCAGTGTGTCTCTAGAGCGTTTAGGCGATATATTTAACACCATGCCTGAGCCGAGTGCAGACGGACAGAAGCTAAGAATGCCACCTATCAAGGGCGACATTGAACTTCAACAGCTAAGTTTTAGGTACCGCCTAGACGGTCCAGAAATATTAAGGGATGTCAGCGTCAAAATACGCCCAGGCACTTCAGTCGGCATAGTTGGTAGAAGTGGTTCCGGTAAAAGCACCCTGTCTAAACTCATTCAAAGACTGTACCTACCGGAGCGCGGCAGAATACTCATAGACGGCATAGACATATCCTTAGCAGATCCTTCGTGGCTACGCCGCCAAATAGGTGTAGTCCTACAGGAAAATTTCCTATTCTCAGGAACAGTCAAGGACAATATTGCCATCCATATCCCAACTGCCAGCATGGAAGCTATTATACAAGCCGCTAAAACCGCAGGTGCCCATGAGTTTATTCTGGAACTCCCAGAAGGGTATGACACGCAGGTTGGTGAAAAAGGTACAGCCCTTTCAGGAGGCCAGCGCCAAAGAATCGCCATAGCGAGAGCACTGCTAGGAGACCCAAGAATCCTCATATTCGATGAAGCTACTTCCGCACTAGACTACGAATCAGAGCGCATTATACAAGATAATCTCAGTGCCATATGTAAAAACAGAACTGTGCTGATTATAGCTCATAGACTCTCCACCATACAAAACACAGACGGCATTATGGTCATGGACAAAGGACAGATAGTCGAAATGGGCAGTCACGACAACCTCATGAAAAAGAAAGGCCTCTACCATCATTTATTCAGCCAGCAAGGCACAGACAGCAAGGAGGTGACCGTTCATGAAGAAGCGATCAGATAACCTAAGAAATGAATTTCTACCCGCAGCCATGGAAATTATTGAAACCCCAGCATCACCCATCGGTTGGCTGACTATATGGCTGATATTTGCCTTAATAGTCATAGCTATCATATGGTCAATAGTGGGCATTGTAGACGAGGTAGCTATTGCAAGAGGCACCGTCATACCAGACGGTAGAGTCAAAGTCATTCAGACGCCGGAGAGTGGCGTTATACTCAATTTGCCAGTACATGAAGGCGATTACGTAGAAAAAGGCCAGTTGTTAGTAGAACTAGACAATACCATCGTCGGCATAGATGTGGATGCATCAAAAGACGCCTTAAGTAATTTAAAAATAGAAAAGAAAGTCTTGGAAATGGAATTGTCTGGATCAGGTAACTTTGAGAACATTTCAGTGCCTGCATCGTCTAAACAGTTTTTACAGCATATTTCAGACCTGAGAAGACAGGCGCAAAGCAACCTACAAAGGCGAACAGAAATGCTACAGTCCGCGTCAGAACAATCAAAAAGTGAAATCGATTACGCCCAAACTGAGATAAGCGCTCTAAATAAAAAACTGACTTTCACCCAGTCGGAACTAAGCAATCTAAGCGAACTAAACACCTCCGGTGCTGTAGCAAAGAGCGAAGTCACCACAAAACAAGCAGAACTAGATGTGCTCACAGAACAGCTTCGTGGTTTAGACGTCAAGCTAAAAAAGGCAGAGGAACAATACAACCAAAGCCAGAAGTCCATACAAGATGAGCAGAAAAAGTACCATGAAGAATTAATGGGACTTGTTGTCCAAAAGGACAAAGAAATACTAATAGCCGAATCCCATTTTGACAAAGCCAGCACCCTGAGCAACATGAACACGATAGTTGCACCAGTGGATGGACAAATCAATGGCTTA
>JBGSUZ010000512.1:0-1747 GCA_041753235.1 Acidaminobacteraceae bacterium | reverse complement strand
GACAAGCTGTTGTATAGCACCAATAATGACTATAGCCGTTGTTAAACCAATAGAAAAGTAATTGAAGACAAGGCTGTAGACTACGGTAAAAGTAGCTGCCGCCATACCACCAATAACACTCTTAATAAAAACGGGCAGTTCTTTTTTACTCATCATTTCCATAAAGATAGCGACGAGAACTGAGGTGATAAAGGCGCCAATAAACTCAAGTGGACCACCTTTGAAAAGGAGTGCCATAAAAGCGCCAGCAACGCCTGAAAATATAACGCGAGTTTTTATCCCATACTGGTCAGAGGTCTCAATTGACTTCAATTGAACAACCGCTTCTTCAACGCTCATTTTCGTTTCCACAAAGCTACGGGAGAGTTCGTTGACTTTGGAAATATGCATTAAGTCCATAGAAATACGGTAGACCCGCTCTATAGTGGTGTATATTTGGTCGTCATAAGTAACACTGACAAAGACACCAGTAGGCACGACAAAACACTGAGTCTGTTCCACGCCTCTCGCGGCAAGGATTCTTTCAATAGTGCCTTCAACCCGGTAAGTTTCAGCTCCATTTTCCAGCATGACCCGTCCAGCCATAGCGGCAAAAGTCAGCAGCGATTTTAGTTCTTTTGATTGCATAAAATGCTCCTTTGATAAGTTATATAGAAAACAAATGGTTTATAAGCAGTATGAACAACATTAGCCTATTATAGCAAAGCCACATTATAAAAGGGTTAAAATACGGATAATTTAAGCGTGATTTCCTTTAAAAAAACGTAACGGATTTGAATGGTATCTTTACTGAGCATTCATTGTAATTGTA
The DNA here is from genome assembly GCA_041753235.1 of Acidaminobacteraceae bacterium. Classification (GTDB taxonomy): domain Bacteria; phylum Bacillota; class Clostridia; order Peptostreptococcales; family Acidaminobacteraceae; genus JBGSUZ01. The sequence goes on along the minus strand of JBGSUZ010000512.1, from coordinate 936 downwards.
TAAACACTATGATAAAATGGCCTTGGATGGAAGCTGGAGACAGACCATACCAAACCCAAAACCAAGTATTACCAATAGTTACACCAAAACAATGAAAAGATTCTGCTCTAAGCCATAGGATGGAGACGGAAGCATAGTGGACTGCAGACCCCACCAGGCTTTTATGGTGGGATTTTTTGTAAGGAGGAATTGCTCATGCGAACAGGCTTTATCGGATCTGGCAAAGTTGCTACAGCCTTTGGTTTGTACCTTAAGGACAAAAACCAGCAGGTTTCCGGATACTACAGCCGCCATAGCATTTCAGCTGACACTGCTGCAGCATGCGTTCAAACGGAAACTTTTCTAACCTTGGAGTCATTGGTTCAACATTCGGACTGGATAGGCATTACGACCCCTGATGACCAAATCGAATCAGTTGTAATTGCCCTCAGTCAGATGGAACTACCACCTTCCAAGATATTTTTTCATATGAGCGGTGCAAAATCTTCAGCCTGTTTATATCCGCTGAGAGAGAAGGGGTATCAATGTCTTTCACTGCACCCGCTGCAAACCGTATCTGACGGCATTTCAGGCGCAGTTTTGTTAGGCCGTTGCCTATACACTGCAGAAGGCGACCGAAGTGTTGAAATTGAACAGTATTTAGAGAAGCTCAGCAGAACTGTAGTCTGGATTAACGCCGAGCAAAAGCCATATTACCATGCGGCGGCTTGTGTGGCTTCTAATTACTTGTATACACTGGCGCAGGAAGCCATTTCGCTCATGCAGTTAGCTGGTTTTTCGGAAACACAGGGTTATGAGGCGTTAAAACCGCTTATGACAGGGACTCTGGAAAATCTGTCACAAATGCCGGCAAGACAGGCGCTGACAGGGCCAATTGCACGAGGCGATGTTCAGACGGTTTCACAGCACCTAAATGCATTAAGCGATCAACATGCC
>JBGSUZ010000511.1:0-2345 GCA_041753235.1 Acidaminobacteraceae bacterium | reverse complement strand
GAAGAAGCTATTGAAACATTGCAATCCAGAACTGAGGGTGAAATAACTGAAGAGATGATTGCGGGTCAAATGGCATTAACTGTAACTGAATTTAACCGTATGATAGGTGAATTCACAACATTTTCCATTGTTTCTTTAGAAGAAAAATTATCAGAAAGTGCTGGATTTAATCCGGTATCCGATCTTGTAGATTATAACCCAGAAGCTTCAATCTTAGACAAGGACTTGGAGGATGTTCTGATGAAAGCAATTGATCAGCTACCAGAAAGAGAGAGGCTGATTGTAAGTTTATATTACTATTCTGAGCTGACATATAAAGAAATTGCGGAAGTGTTGGAGATATCAGAATCTCGTATATCTCAGTTGCATACTAAGGCAATTTTAAAACTGAAAGCTTTTCTAAATCATATGTATGACTAAATAGAATAAATGGGGTGAAAATGTGGCAGAACAAGGCAAAATATACGAACTTGAATTAAAACTTTCTAATGATTATTATGAAGCCTACTTAACAGTTAACATTTTCGAAGAATCAGATTTCAAACTTACACCAGAAGAAATTATCGATTTTCTAAAAAGTAAGAATGTTGTTTTTGGGATAGATTTAGATAATGTAGATACAGTTTGTCAGAATCCAAAATTGGCAAATGGTATTGTCATTGCTAGAGGCATACCTCATGAACACGGAGAGCATGGTGAAATTACTTTCTATGTAGATCAAGATACGACGACTAAACCGACCATGTTAGCTAACGGGAAAGTAGATTTTAAACATTTAAACCTTGTTCATGTTGCAAAAGAAGGTGATTTGTTAGCCGAAAAAACGTTGCCAACAGAAGGAATCACTGGGACCACAGTTACTGGTAAACAAATTAAACAAAAACCTGGTAAGGCTATTAATTTTAAAGTTGGTAAAAATGTAAACGTAAGTGAAGATGGCTTAAAACTTTATGCTGGTGCTACAGGCACTATAAAACTAGAAGATGATAAAATAAGCATCATTGAAGTGCTTGAAATTAAAGGTGATGTAGGCGTAAAAACTGGAAATATCAGTTTTGTAGGAAAAGTCATTGTATTTGGAAATGTAACAACAGGTTACGAAATTGAATGTGATGAGCTTGAAATTAATGGCTTAGTCGAATCTGCTCGTATTAAATGCAAAGGAAATATTAGCATTACAGTAGGGATTCAGGGAAATGATGCCGCAAATATTGAGTGCGGTGGCAATCTCAAGGCACAGATTATCAATAACTGTCATTTGTTGGTTAAAGGTGACCTCAACTGTGATACAATTATGCACAGCATAGTTGTATGCGATGGTGAAATAAGAGCTGCAGGTAGAAAAGGATTAATTGTTGGTGGCGAGATTAGTGCCAGAAAAGCGATCCGTGCTAATACAATCGGCAGTGAAATGGGGACGATGACTTCGTTAAAACTTGGCATGGATAGTACCTTGATGGATAAATATAAGTCATTGGCTGAGGAGCTTAAAGAATCTAAGGACCAGTGTACTAAACTTGATCAGGTCGTTCGGTTATTAACTAAGAACACGCAAGCGGATCCTAGTAATACTGAAATGAGAGATAATTTAAATCGCATGATTCCTGCTAGAGACCAAAGTTATTTAGCCATGAATGAGCTTCAGGAGCAACATAATAATCTCTTAGAATTGATGAATCACCTTAATGATTCTGTGGTAACAGCAGCGCTCTTGTACCCAGGTGTAAAGGTCAAAATAGGTAATAGTTTTTATAATGTGAAGGATGAACTTAAAAATCTTAAATTAATCAGAGAAAATGGTCAAATTATAGCAGTTCCAAACTAGGAGTGATGCTTATGTCTATCAGACCAATTGATCTTCAAGTAATTGTTCCAAAAGCACAGACTAATCCTGCAGCTCGAGAACATGTTGTCCATAAGGAAGCCATGCAACTTCAGCAGACGCAAATGGAGAATAAACGAGAAGCAACGCTCAAGGACAAAAAAGTCAATTCTTTAGCGCATAAAGACGGCGGCAAGATTGAAAAGAAAAAGGATATGACTAAAGAAGAAGAGAAAAAGAAAAAGAAGAAAAAGCAGATGGCATCAAAGGAGCAAACAGATGCTCTAAAAGAAGATGACACTCAAAATTTAAAGAAGCCAGAACCTAAAGGATGGAATTTTCATCGTTTTGATATGAAGGTTTGAGGTGCTCAATGATATCATTTTTTATTATGTTTTTGGGACTGGGTCTGGTGATCTGGTCTCTTTATTTGATTAGAAGAGACATCGAAAAAGGGAATTTGGAACTCACCAAAGGACTGAGTGGTGTCAGTGATAAAAATTTAGAAAAAATAATATACTAC
>JBGSUZ010000510.1:0-4556 GCA_041753235.1 Acidaminobacteraceae bacterium | reverse complement strand
ATTAGTTGCAACCGAATCAACAACGGTTATCCATCAATCGCCAAAGGACTATCCTTTGGCGATTTTTACTTTAAGAACCATATAAAATTTATTTCCCATCTCAGTTTGAGACTCGACACGGATGCTTCCTTCAAAAACTTTTGTTATAAGATTATAGCAAATATTTAGTTGTACAATTTGAGGCTGATCCTGAAACTGTGTTGTTAAATAAGGTACAAATGCTGTTTCCAAGGCTGTAGCTGGTAAATTATGTCCAAAGTCCTCATAGGTCATCAACAGACTACTTTCATCAATAATTTCCCCTCGAACCGCTATTATTCCTTTAGGTGTTTTCTGGTAGCTATAACTGACAGAGAATCTAATTAGATTAGATAGCACCTGAATAAAAGCACCTTGATCTGCAAAAATAGTCAAATCAGGAATGACCAGATTCATGCGAATATTTTGATTGGCATTGCCTGAGGTCGATTGATTAAATATCGATCTGATTGTCTCCTTTAATGAAAATTCATTTTTAACACTGTGATTTTGACCTGAAGATAAGCGTTTGAATTGGGTCACCTGATTTGATGCAATTATCATATTCCGCTCTAATAGCTCTAGTGACTCATCTAAAACTGCCATAAAATCAGTAAGGTCTTGTTTTTTCAACTGCTCACTTTGTAGTTTCCTAGCTAAATTACTGCGTTCAGACTTCAAATATGAAATCATAGTTGTAGAGTTTCCAATAGGTGAGTTTAGGTCATAAGCTAATCCTACTAAAATATAGGATAAAGATGCTAATTGTTCTGATTTAAACAGCCTATCTTGTAGCAATTGAATCCGAGATAGCTGATCCTCGTATTTCTCGGTCGCAATGTTCATTTCAGAGTTCTGCTCTTGTAACTGAGCCAATGAAAGTTCTAAAAACTCATTCGTTTTTGTCAATTCCAAAGTTTTTTCCTCTATCAAAGCGCCCATTTCTTCTTCATTTAACCTTGATTGCTCATATTTTTCCTTCCACATCAAACGTAAACTTTCAGCCGCTTTGGCTAATTCACCAAATTCATCCGAGCATTGCATATCATGGACTGAAATTGCCTGTTCAAAGTCGTTCATTAGCATATTTTGCAGTCCTTCACGAACATGTACCACCGGCATCATCATATGACGCATAACATAATAGACACCACTTAAAAAGAATAGTAAACCAATAAATAAACTTACCCACAAGCTTATCTCTGTACCAAATTGCTGCTCCAAAATATCACTGGCATTCAGCGAAAAGAGCAAATACCAACCATTATCAAGTTGCTTATAGAACAGCATCTTCCTTTGATTGTTGGGTGTTGAATAAGCGATTTTGCCCTCTGTTGTCGTTTTCACCAGTTTTTTATAGGTGCTGTCAATAGAGGTAAAGTAGTCAAATAAATTGACGCCAAAACTAATGCTCGGATGAATCAGAACATTAAAATCTTTATTTACGAGTATTGTTTCACTTTTGCGTTTGAGACTATATTGAGCCAAGGACGTCTTCATATTATTAAAATAGTAATCAGTTCCAGCGATGCCAATTACCTTATCCTCTACAATAATTGGCGCTGTATAAGAAAAGTAAATAACGTCCTGATCCGATTCTATAGTACCAATATACGGGTCTGTCCAAAATGGTTTTTTAGTAGCCAAGGGCATATAAAACCATTGTTTCCATTTTACATCGCCATCATAATAGGATAAGGGAAATGTACTTTGACGCTCAACCTGCCCATTTGAGTCCAAGTCAGCGTACCAAATATCATGAGGCGCCTGATCTAGTTCTGGTAAAAAAAAGACATAACAAGATTTTGTGAGTCTTGCATTTTGGGCTTTTTCATGTACACTTTCATCTAAGCTCGCTACATACTGATTCATATAATTATCCGTTGTTTGAAATGCCTTAAGATCAAAGCTGCCCTCAACTAATGAAACCAACTCATGCGTTACACGTTCAACCTCCCTCAAATCTTGATTGAACAGAGTCCCCTCTTGGCTGCTCTCTGCCTGGATCAAATCCTCAGAAAGCGTTCTAATTGCCCTATGGCTATTCATTTCAGTGTAGACAATAGCGATTAGTGCCGATAAGGTAATGGCTACTAAGGTCACTATAATTATATTGCGCTTATGTCTAAACATTGTATACCTCCAGAAATCTACACCCTGCGTTTTAGACTCCTTGCAGCTACTAATTTAATATTTAAGCCTAGCGGATTCACTAAAATAGCCTCATTTTTTAAAAGAGGTGCTTCAGCAGACAACTTACTGAGTAACGCATCCAATTGATCAAAATAAACGCGTTCAATTGGATGTTCTGAAATAATTAAGATATGTTTCATATACCCATTTTTTACAGGAAGATAATACTTATATACGTCTCTATCGTTTTTCGAAGCTTCTAAAATATAATCAATACCTTTTTTACAAAGACATCCTTCTACATTTATACCTGTTTCCAGCAAGGTCAAACGTGCCGAACACCCTTTACTACATCCCTGACATCTCATAATTCGCCTCCATTAAAGTAAAAAAAAGAGCCGTATAGACGACTCTTTGAAAATTACTACAATTGCACATCCAAAAGTTCTTCAATACGAAGGTCTGGGCGCTTAATCAAATCTACAAAATCATTACCAACTTTGACAAGTGGTAAATGTGGGTGTGACTTTTCACACATAATGATTTTACCGAGGGACCCGTCAGATAGACGTACGTGGTTGCCTATAAAATACTGTGAGATTCTGTAGAGGAACATATTGCAATAGAATGTATCCAACTGTCCTTGGCTCTCTTGATACATTTGCTCAGCAACTACAAATGGGCACAATTTAGGCCTGTATACTCTATCAGAAGTCATTGCACTATAAATATCTGCAATTGCCACTAATCTCGCATAAGGGTGAATCTGAGAACCCAATAACGCTGAAGGATAACCAGAACCATCACAGCGTTCATGATGTTGAAGAACGCCCTGCATAATTTTGTCGGAATAAAAATCTTTAGAACCAATCAATATCATATATCCAAGTATGGGATGATTTTTCATAATATTGAACTCTTCGTCATCCAAAGACGCTGGCTTATTTAATATGGAATCCGGAATATTGCATTTTCCTAAATCGTGGAGAAGTCCTGCAATAGCCAGTTCTTTAATATCTCTCTTATGTAACTTGAGCCATTTACCCATCAGAGCTGAAAAAATTGAAACCTGAACAGAGTGTTCAAAAGTATACTCATCGTTTTGCTGAATTTGCCAAATTTTTTCGACGAGATTAGCACCTTTGTCTATTTCTTCGAGCAGTGGCATGATTATACCATCTACGTCTTTTTCAAGCAATTTTGAACCCAGTTTGATATCCTTATAAATATCCTTGAATTTAGTGACTGAATGTCTGTATTTTTCCTGAAGTGCTTCGTCTTTCTTCTGTTGGTCAACAAAACGCTTCATTTGCTCTGGAGGCAATTGGATAATGACATACATTAAATTGAGATTTTTTATATAATCAATATGATTTTCCTTTACTTCTGTGCCTTCAGCAATTATCAATTGTCCGTTATCGTTGAAGACATCCTGCCCTAAAATCATACCCGCTTCTAAATTTTCTATAAAAATTTTTTTCATAGTCTCCCTCAATCATCAAGCACGATGCTTTTTTCAGCATTATAAACTGACATATCTCCAAACGAGCATATCTTTGTCTCTATATATGCAATCAAAACCACAAGCCATTAAAACCTTGTGGGATGGTATGTTTACTTTACTTGTACAGGCGTTAACCCCACTGACTTCTTTAAATTGCATAACCCAATCAAGAAAACTCTGAAGTGCTTCACGCATATACCCATGACACTGGTAGGCTGGTTCAATACTGTACCCTACCTCAATCAGACCGTCTTTGTCCGGACTTCCTTTAAGTCCTAAACTACCAATCATACAGCCTGCTTCTTTTAATATTATAATAAAGTAAGTGTTATATAGCAAGGACGCAGGTTCTTCTTCAATACGAGACGCCTTTAAACGATAAACTTTCTTCATATGTTCACTCAGAGGTTCTAGAAGCACCTCTAAACCCATCTGCTCACTCAGCATGACAGGGTCTCTTATGTATAAAGCTAGTTGAGCACTAGATAAAGGCCTAAGCTCAAGTCTTTCTGTTAGTATTTTCACAATATCACTCCCAAAGTTGTCATAAGCTTACTGGTGATTATCGGAATAAATGTCTAGCGACTTAAGTCATATTATAATAGACAGAAAACTATGAATTTTTAACAAAATTCATTACCTTATCTTGACAGTGTTCGCTCAGATTGTTAAAATATACATGTAACCTAAACACGATTTGGAGGAATAACAATGGCTAATGGTACAGTAAAATGGTTTAACGCAGAAAAAGGCTTTGGTTTTATCACAGTAGATGGCGGCAATGATGTTTTCGTTCATTACTCAGCTATCGAGTGCGATGGTTTTAAAACACTTGAAGAAGGCCAAGCGGTTCAATTCGACATCTCTGATGGTCAAAAAGGCCCACAAGCTTCAAACGTAA
>JBGSUZ010000509.1:0-4972 GCA_041753235.1 Acidaminobacteraceae bacterium | reverse complement strand
AAAGAAGCTCACGGAGACCTGCTCAGCTATACAACAATGGGCTGGAATTTCCTTTATACGACATGGAATGCTTGTTTCGTATTTGCGGAAACGCCAATGTACTTTGCTAGTTCGCTTTGCATCTTAATGGCGGCAGAAATTTATCCATTCATTAAAGGAAAGCCTGAACTGTATATTACCGCTCGAATCTATACTTTAGCAACTCACTTATTGATTAGAGCATGCCTGCCTTGGCTATTCCCTACCGTTATGGACGCTTCTTCATGGCATAACCCTACAGTCTTGTATTATTGGGGTATTCTAAACGTTATAGTCATGGTGCCATACACCTTCTGGCATATGTGGCAACTGCATACTGGCAAGGCTGAAAAGAGTTTTAAACGACTCGATGCAGCTTAAGAGCAGCACAATTTGTTTAAAATTACTATAATTTCATAAATAAGTGACGCATTTATGGTGAGATTCTCCAAAATTGCGTCATTTTTTTTGTAATCTTTTCTTAACAAAACGATAAATAAACACTTGTAATGCCCTCTAGTTTTCAACTATTATTAATAATATAAACTTATACCGCTACAAGTAATTATAAGCTTATGCATTTACTAAGCCGTGTGAGTATAACATGGATATTCTGGAAAGGGGCCAAATATGAAATTTCCGAAACTTAAAACGCCCAAGCTAAAACAGGGCAAACCGCGACTAAAATTCTCCAAAAAGGTTAAAGCAGAGGCTAAAGGAGAAAAAAGTAAGTCCCGCCACTCAAAGATGAATATTCTAAAGCTTTCTCTTAAAACAAAACTCTCTCTATCCTTTGGCATAATGATTCTTTTAATTGCTGCATTAGGCATCTACTCAGTCTTTAATATGAACCTTATCAATAAACGTTCATCTGAAATTTCAGGCGATATTCTGCCAGGGATAAACGCCTCCTATTCGCTTAATAAAATGGCGTCTGACTTTAGAGTACTGGAATTCCGTCATATCATTGCAAAAACTGTCAATGAAAAAAAGGGCATCGACAGGGAGCTTGAAAATACCGAAACTGCTATCAGCAGAACTTTGGAAAAATACGGAGAGCGTGTTCAATCCGATGAAGACAGTCGTCTGTATGACACTGCAAAAGAGAACTGGGAATCTTATCTAACCAAGCACCAAGCCGCAATGAAATTGAGCAATGCACTTTTAAATGATCAAGCCGTTACTATGATGAGTGCCAGCAAAATTGAGTTCGATAGAGTTTCAAGTACACTCTATAAGCTTGTCGCATTCAATACAGGCCTTGCTGCAGAAAAAGCAAAAGAAGGTGCAGACTTTTATAAAAATGCCTTTATGATGCTAATCGCCACAATTGCTTTTGCAACTGCCATCGGCATAATTGTACTTTTTGTTACAACACGAGGTATCATCAGACCCATTAATATGCTCAAACGCAACCTAGACGATTTAGTTGAAAAAGGCGGCGATTTGACACAAAGCATTACGATTCATACTGGTGATGAAATTGAAGCACTTGCAAACTCATTCAACCAATTTATTGCAAACCTTAGAGATATTATTGCACATGTTATCGAAGACTCAGAAGAAATACACCTGATGGGTGACACCATGAGCAAAACCACTCTGTTACTTAATTCTAACGTAACAGAGATTTCCTCTACAACCCAACAACTCGCAGCAACGACTGAAGAGACCTCTGCAACAACTGTTGAAATGTCTAACGTAGCCACTGACCTCGAAACTGTTATTGGCGAAGTCGCTAAGCGTATAGAAGCAAGTGCAGAAAATGCAGCAGACATCAGCACGCGCGCTGAACAGGTTAAAACTCAAGCTGTCACATCTTCACAGGTTGCTAACGATGTTTACGTCCAAACCCATGCTAAACTAGGACAAGCGATTAAAGATGCCAAGGCCGTAGAAAACATCAATGTACTGGCAGATTCTATCCTTGCCATTACAGGCCAAACAAATCTATTAGCGCTAAACGCTGCAATAGAAGCTGCCCGTGCAGGAGAAGCAGGTCGTGGTTTTGCCGTCGTAGCAGATGAAATTCGAAAACTTGCAGAAGAATCTAAGCAAAATGCTAATCAGATCCAAGCCGTCACCAGTGTCATTGTTGAGGCCGTTCATTACCTCTCTGCTAGTGCCAATGAATTGTTGGAATTTATTGACCATACCGTTTCACCTGACTACAACCAAATGGTACAAATTGCTGAACAGTATAGCGACGATGCAGTTTACTACTCAAATATGTCCTTAGACTTGAACAGCTCTATTGAAGAGATTCTCGCTTCCGTTAAAAACATGGTCAATTCTATATCAGAAATTTCTAAGTCAGCTGAAGAATCTGCTGAAGGCACTACAAGCATTGCAATTAAAGCAACTGACATGCTTGAAAATGCCAATGCCGTTGGCAATGTTACAGGTGAAGCACTTCGTCTTTCTGAAAACTTGCTTGAGACTGTGTCTAAATTTAAAGTTTAAATTTTAAAACGAATATTGCTATTCATATATTATAATAAAAGACACATCTTCCGCTAAGATGCGTCTTTTATTATATCTAGGGTATATATATGCATACCAAAACTCTATTTATTCATTTTTCATCCAGCATTAAGTCAGAGGGAGGGATTATTTTGACACTCAAGGCGCCCATTAGCCACCATCTAACTCATATTAAATATAGAGTTCTAAAATCCCTGTTATTGACCGCATTCATCACAATGAATGCTGCGGCGTTTATAAATCTCCTTAACAAACGCCCTTTAGTTAATATAACCGTACCCGTCCTTGCTGGTATATTGATGCTGATTCTATATAAGTTGACCTCAATTATCATATACCGAAGAAAAGTAAAGCTGTTTTTCATGGTGTTTTTAACCAATATTTATTTGCCACTTGCTTGGTTCACCTCACCCGGTTCATTCAGCGCCATGTCATTTTATTCCGTTTTGCTCGTTTTTATAGGTCTGATTCTAGCGGAGCAACACTACGAATATGTCATTCCTCTTATCGGCGTAATTGAAATGGTATCTCTACTCTATTATGAAACACTACACCCAGAACAATACAACATCTACCTGCCAATGACTGACCGAGCACTTGACTTATCTATCAACTTTATCATTGTCACAGTGACTTTACTGGTAATTTCTCTAACGCTCAACAGACACTTTGATAACGAGCACCAGCGCTTATTCAAGATTTCAATTACCGACCAGCTGACGAAAGTATACAACAGACGCTACCTATTTCAACAGTTAGAAGAAATTCATTACATGGCATCCAAAACTGATCTGCCATTTTCTATAATTATGATAGACATCAACCATTTTAAACTAATCAACGACATGTACGGGCACAGCATAGGCGATGAAGTGCTTATTCAACTAGGTAACATACTCATAAAAAGCTGCCGCCGACAAGATGTACCCGCCCGCTTTGGAGGCGACGAATTCATACTACTGCTCCAAGATACCGTTTATACGGAAGCCTGTAATGTAGCAGAGCGTATCTCAGAATCATTTCAACCCATTTGCGAACAATATGCAGATACTCATTTATCCCTCGGCATTGGTATAGTTGAAAACCATCATATGAGCATTAATGAAATGATTCAGAAGGTCGACGATCAACTATATAAAAACAAACACGAAATGAAAGCTAGTGAATAAACCACAAAAAAAGATGAGAGCCTAGGCTCTCATCTTTTCCATAGTAACGATCATTTGATAAAGCATATTATTTAAAGGTGTATCAATACCAAGTTCATCGCCTAAGCTGCAGACAACACCTGCAAACATTTCCACTTCTGTCTTTCGCCCAGCTTCCATGTCTTGATGTGTTGAAGACTTGCCTTCAGGATCAAAGGTCGGCAGCAAGGTCATATAACCATCAATATCCGATTGACCTAACGCTATACCTTTTGCGTTTGCAATTACCATAACTTCTTTCATGACATTGAGCATCAACGTCTGTGCTTCTGGAATTTTTTGATAAACACCATAAGGTGCGAGCATAACCGCTGAGGTAAGATTACTACCTACATTGATCATAAACTTACGCCACTGAATTCTTAGGAAATCGTCTGGAATTTCATAAGGAATCTGATTGCGCGTCAGTACTTCTTCTATTGCCATAACGCGTTCTGTTTTTTCAGAGTTATCTACCTCGCCAAAAACAATACGACCAATATTGCCATAGGTTATCTGACCATTCTCTCTTACCGCATCTATACCGAAGCATAGGCCGTAAACAGTCCTATGCCAGCCGTACCTCGACGCAATAATTTCTTCGCTTGTAATGCCATTTAAGAGCGTCAGAATTTGGGTGTTATAGCCCACAACCGGCTCAATCAAATCTAATGCTTCACCAAGTTGGTTATATTTTGTTGCAATAATAATTAAATCAGCTTTTTCAACTTGATCCGAAGGTATCAAAAAGTCAAACAAGATCTCCTGACCGTTAATCAGGAGAGGCTTTCCATTCATTCGAGCGTATCTTGCTTCATCTACAAGCACCTTAAAGTTAGATTGTTTATTCTCGACAAATTTAGATCCAAACGATGCACCAATGGCCCCTAAGCCAACTAAATAGATATTATTCACAGTAGACCTCCTCTCATCTTATATTAATCATAGCGGTATACCCACTACTAATCAAGACGTTTATGATATCGCGTTACTGCCATGAAAAGTAAAAAAGATCCAATTACACATACCCACACAACATCTTGCCAAATGGCATCCAAACTCACGCCTTTTAAAATAATACCTCTGAGTATGTTTAAAAAATACGTCAGGGGTATGACATTGCTAATCCAGTAAATAACCTTCGGCATACTTTCGCGTGGAAACATAAAGCCCGACAGGAGTACCGTCGGCAAAATGGTCATAAAGGCCATCTGCATCGCCTGAAGCTGATTTTTTGCCTTTGTGGAAATAAGCATGCCTATTGCTAGCGCACAAATAACAAA
>JBGSUZ010000508.1:0-3212 GCA_041753235.1 Acidaminobacteraceae bacterium | reverse complement strand
ACTAAAAAGTACAGTGATGATGAATCTGCATCCTTTGTAAACGGTGTTCTTGGTGAGTTAGTTCGTCATAGAGAAGGTAATCAGTAATGAATACCTGTTTTCTTGGCATTGACACTAGCAATTATACGACTTCCATTGCAGTAGTTGACCTTAATGGTCATGTGTTGTTTGATAAAAGAATCGTGTTAACAGTGAAACCCGGAGAAATAGGTCTAAGACAATCAGATGCATTTTATCAACACGTCATGAACCTACCGGGTATTTTTTTTGAGTTACCACAGGATTTAATTCAAAACATTGCTGCTATAGGGGTTAGTTGCCGTCCTCGAAATGTGGAAGGTTCCTATATGCCTGTATTTAATGCAGGGGTTCAATTCGCTAAGGTCATCGCCAAGAGTCTGAATTGCCCGCTTTATCATTATGCCCATCAAGATGGTCACGTTATGGCTGCTCTTGAACCCGACCTGGAGGTAAAGCAACTTAAGCTATTAAACCTCCACGTCTCAGGTGGCACTACTGAACTTTTTACAAGTCAATGGTCGGAAGTTCATCATTATTTCGAAACGCATATTATTGGTGGCAGTAAGGATCTAAGTATAGGCCAATTGATTGACAGAATTGGGGTATACTTAAATTTTCCGTTTCCAAGTGGCCCTGCTATGGAAAAACATTTAATGTCACATGCCGCAGCGTTGCAATTACAAGAAAAATACCTGCCACTTAAGTTAGACAACGGCTTTTTTAACCTCTCAGGCATAGAGAATAAAATCAAACAACTTCATGAAAAGGGCATACATCAGGACATTCTCATGTTAGCTCTTTTTACAGAGTTAGGTGAAATGCTCTATAAGTTGCTTAATCAAGCCATTAAAACCGAAAAACCCGACGGCCTTATTTTAGCTGGTGGGGTTATGAGCAATCATTGGATTCGGCAAGCTTTACAACGCTTAGCAAATGGGTACCCAAACCTTAAATTTATTATGACCCCAACTAAACTTTGCACCGACAACGCCGTTGGTATAGCCAAAATGGCTGCTAGAAGGCCGGCGGAGCGTTAGAAAGGAGGCCCTATGAAAATCAGAGCCTTAAAGGTTGCTGAAGTCAACCAATATCTTAAACAAGTAATGCAGCGCGACCCCATTCTCAATCGCATTTCTATAGTAGGAGAGTTATCCAACTTTAAATGTCATACAAGTGGTCATGCTTATTTTGCGTTAAAAGATGGTGATGCTAAAATTAACTGTGTTTGGTTCAATGCACTCTACGATCCTATTTGCAAGCGCCTCTCAGACGGCATGCAGCTTATCTGTCAAGGTGCTGTCACCCTATACGAAAAAGAGGGCAAATACCAGCTTTCTGTAAAAACCGTGGAGTTACTGGGCATAGGCGACCTCGCCGAACAATTTGAAAAAATGAAACTTCGATTAGAAACACTGGGTTACTTCGACCCTAAACATAAAAAAGCACTGCCTTATTACCCAACTAAAGTAGCCATCATCACATCGCCCACAGGTGCTGTGATAAAGGATTTTTTAACCGTTTCGCATAGAAGAAACCAACAAATTGATGTTCTTTTAGTTCCAGCAGCCGTCCAAGGCCAAGAAGCGCCTGAAAGCGTTGCCACTTCAATAAAAAGAATTAATAGCCTCCAATTAGCAGATGTGATTGTTGTCGCGAGAGGTGGAGGGTCTATTGAAGAACTCTGGGCCTTTAATACTGAGGAAGTTGCCAACGCCATTTTTGAAAGCAAAATCCCAATCGTTTCTGCAATAGGACACGAGACGGACTTTACAATATCAGATTTTGTTGCAGATTTAAGAGCTGCGACCCCTTCAGAAGCAGCAGAATTAGTCTTTCCGTCTTTGACTCTACTCAAAGAACAAGTAGACGATCAACTGTATAAACTTTCTGAAAAGATGAATAAAAAGTTAAAAGATGTTAAAATGATACTCTCACTACACAATCCTGAGCGAGAATATGGTAAAATAATGTCGGTGATTCATCGTCAAAACGATGCACTTGAGCAATATCGTATCCGCTCAGAACAGGCTATGCTCAGTCTTCTTAAACGCCAGCAAGCCGCACTCGCTTCACAAGCCGAAACTTTAGAAGCTCTTTCGCCACTAAAAACATTGACGAGAGGCTATGCCGTTGTCACTTCCGACGACAGTCAAACGGTGCAGTCTGTTGCGCAGGTCAGCATTGGCGACCAGATCAATATTCGACTAAAAGATGGTCAAATTAGATCAAAGATTACAGACATTGACACAAAGATAGGAGATATTCATGGCTAAAAAAAACGCTTCATTTGAAGAACAGCTAACCGAGCTGAGAGGCATTACTAAGCAGCTTGAAGACGGCCAGCTAACTCTGGACGAATCCCTTAAGCTCTTTGAAAAGGGCATTGTCCTTTACAGAACATGCTCAAGTCTTTTAGAAACAACAGAGCGCAAAGTTTCCGTTCTCATGGAAAGCAATGAAGTTAAGCCTTTAGCAGATTTGGAGGTCACCGAATGAGTTTTGATGTAGCATATCAACAGCGACTTGAACAGATTGAAGATTATCTTAATGGTTTTTTTATTCGAAGCGATAATAAGTTTGTAGAAATTATCAATAAAGCAATGCGCTACAGTTTGACAGCTTCAGGCAAACGCCTGAGACCTATTCTTTTTATGGAGTTTTCTAAGTTATTTAATCACCCCTGTACGTATGCATTAGATTTTGCAGCGTCACTCGAAATGATCCATACGTATTCTTTAATTCACGATGATTTGCCCGCTATGGACAACGACGACTTACGCCGAGGTAAACCAACCAATCATGTCGTCTTCGGAGAAGCAACAGCAATCTTAGCCGGCGATGGCTTATTAAATTACGCCTATGAATTGATGATGGCCTGTGCCTTAAAGGACCCGCTAAATGCATTGAAATATCTAGATGCCGGCAAAGTTATCGCTGAGGCAGCAGGACATAAAGGCATGATTTTAGGTCAAATAGCTGATTTGAAAAACGAAGGCATCGAAATAGACTTAGACACACTCGACTTTATTAATCAACACAAAACAGGCGATTTGATTCGTGCCGCAGTTGTTTCTGGTGCAATCTTAGGTGGCTGTAACGAAGAAGAGCGTTTAATAGTCGATGAAATCGGTCGCAATATTGGCCTGTGTTTCCAAATCGTAGACGATATTTTAGATATTGAAGGCTCCGCA
>JBGSUZ010000507.1:0-7871 GCA_041753235.1 Acidaminobacteraceae bacterium | reverse complement strand
GGACTAGATGTATACTATGAATTTAATGATTATAGAGAAAGCACGAATACTTCTGGTCACAAGATAGGTGGTTATGAAATTACTACACAACAGGCTCAATATGACGAACGTAATGAAGGTGACCCGCTAATTGATATTTTCTCAGATGAGAGTGATGTACTCCTTTTCCAGTTGGATAGTGAGTATGGTAAGTTAGATTTTGAAACAAGAACGCATGATTATATTAGAGTTAGTTGGGGCGATGCAGGCGTCGGGAGATTTCACATCAAACGAAAAGACTTAAAAAACCTTGATTTTAGCAAGGTTTGGTTTACGTGGGATTGTTCTTGAAGATAGATATGTAATGAGAGCTTTACTTGGAAGCGTGAAGGTTTATAATTATGGTAGGAGCGCTCATCAGCTTTGGCTATTTTGTGGACGGTGAGCTTTCAGGACTTGTGAGAGTAGTGGGAGATCCCGAGATGGCGTATATGAAGACGTTTTATAGGGTTAGAGGTATAAATCAATAAAAGCGAGGTTAAAAAATGGAAAAGTTGCTTTGGGTGGAAAAGGGAGTGTAAATTATGCAAATTAAAAGACCTTTTGAAATAGACTGTGAAGATATTGTTTTAAGAGAATTTCAAGAAGCATATGTTGACGGTATTTACCAAATGTCGCTACAGCCTGAAATACAAGAATTTCTTTCAGACTGGGTTGCAACCAGAGAAAAGCGTCATGAATGGATGCTTCAATACGATATCCCTGAAAATGATCGATTTTTTCAAGCATTACCCCATATTTCAATGCTAGAAAATGACCCGCTCAGGTTGGCAATTATTTTGAAGGAAACGGATGAATTCATTGGCTGGATTGTTTCGGGGTTTAAAGATGAGCTGCCGCCACCGAACCGAGAAATTGGGTATGGCATTTCAAACTTGCATACGGGAAAAGGTTATGCGACTAAGGCAACCAAGGCGTTAATAAAGTTCCTATTTGAGCATTCGGACACAGAAGAATTGGTTGCAACGGCAGTGACCTACAACGAAGCTTCGAATGTGGTGCTTAAAA
Source organism: Acidaminobacteraceae bacterium (assembly GCA_041753235.1). Classification (GTDB taxonomy): domain Bacteria; phylum Bacillota; class Clostridia; order Peptostreptococcales; family Acidaminobacteraceae; genus JBGSUZ01. Next base: position 6,824 of record JBGSUZ010000507.1, on the reverse strand, counting down.
AGTGTGGCTATAGGTTTGAAGGCACGACTGAGATTGACCAAAAGCCTTATAATTGTTATAGATTGACTAAGCAGGAGTGTGTGACATGCCCCAAAAAAACAGAGTAATTATCATGATGATTCTATTTGGAATTAATATTATGACTGGGTGTTCAGGGCAATCTGGTGGTATTGTAGAGTATACATCGGCTAAAGAGTTATTAGAGAGCATTCCAGAGTACAACAATGAGAAGGTTGACGGAGTACTAGTAAAAATTTATACAAATAAAAATGGAATCATCTACGGATTTGAAGCAACTGGTAACCCAAAGTATGATTTATACGGAAATGACATTGTTAACGCTGCACTGTCGACAGTTGCACAGAATACAATACTGTCATTAAAGCAATTTACAAAAGATGAGTTACAAGAAACGATTGAAGAAGAACATGTACAGTGTCTAATTCCAAGCTTAGAGCAGGAAAAAGGCTCAACAGAAGCAAACGTTTTGCTTAATTCGGCTACTTTGGGATTCTATGCAATTCAAGAAAACTACGGTGAGGAATATGTGAAGCTTTATACGGTAAAGGATAAATAGGGTGATCAAAATGACAATTTACAAACGTGCAGACAGCAAATCCAAAATATTAGCGCTCTACAACAGACAACTAGCTGGTTTAAACAGACCATTTCAAGACTTATATGTTAAAACACGTTTTGGTAAAACGCACGTTGTTGAAATTGGTAACATGGACGGCGAGCCTTTGCTAGTATTTCATGGTGGCAACGCAACAACGGCGTTTGGACTTTTAAGTTGTGATTTTTTACTGAATCGGTTTCATGTTTATGCGGTGGACACGATTGGTCACCCGGGGAAAAGTGCAGAAGTTTGCCTATCTGCTAAAAATGAGGACTACGGCTTGTGGGCGTCGGACGTTATTTCTGGTTTAGGTTTCGAGAAAATGCGTTGCTACGGCGGTTCATTTGGGGCAGGAATAATTGCAAAACTGATGTGTGCTGCGCCTGAACGTATTGAAAAAGCGGTTGTAGAAGTACCTTCTGGCATCAAAAACGCGCCTGCTGTAGGCCTCATTAAAATGATAATTCCAATGTTATTATTTCAACTGACGAAAAAAGATAAATGGCTGATAAGTTGTTTACAGCCTATGACTCTAGAACCCTGTGAACCGGATTCAACCTTATTTGAAACGGTTAAATGCATTATGAATCATGTGAAAATAAAAGCAGGTATGCCAACCGATGCAGACCCGGAGAAAATGACGCATTATACTGCACCGACGCTTGTGATTGCTTCTGAACGGGACTGTTTATTCCCTGCAAGCCTTGTTATACCACAGGCAAAGCAAATAATCAAAGGATGTCAGACTTACGAATTAAAGGGGCAAGGGCACTTTCACTATTTAAGTCAGGAAGAAGAGCAAATGATCGTTGCGTTTCTAGAGTAAATGTAAGTTAAGGCACGAGTGGCTACCGTGTCTATACGGGAAAAGATATAGAAATTATTAAGTTCATTTTTACGGTCAAAAATCTAGGCTTTTCATTAAAGGAAATCAGTATTTTATTACACGATGAAGTGCTATGTGGCAATTTAGCGGATATAAGCTTACTCGTAGAAAAGAAAATAGCTCAAATAAACGAAAAAATGGCGGCGTTAGAGGAATCAAAACGGTTGCTTGAAAAAGTACAAGGTATAATTCTAAATGAAAATATTGAGTTGTGTAATGACGCAAACTTTCTCTTAAAATAGAGCTTGACCATGTACTATAGTCCCGGGCCTATAATACCTCTAGAAGAGGTGGTGGCTATTATGGTTATTGAAAACGATGTAATTCTTTACTTTACAGGTACTGGCAATAGTCTTCAAGTTTCAAAGGACATAAGAGACGAGTTATCAAATTTGGAACTATGTAAATTGACAACAGAGATGGTGGAAGAGGGCATTCAGTTTAAGGGACAAATACTTGGAATTATATTTCCAGTAATATATGCGAGAATGCCGAGGCTGTTAGAACGCGTTATAGAAAGACTTGAAGTGGCCTCAGATGCATATGTATTTGCAGTAGCCACTCATGGTGGTGCGCCGGCAGAGGTGCTTACAAAATTGAGTAGGGTTTTAAAGTGCAAAGAAATCGTGTTAAACGCTGGATTTTTAGTGCATATGCCCGGTAATAATATTTTTGCTTATGGTGCTAGTAACGTGGAAAAACAGAATAAGCTTTTTCTAAAGGAGAAGCAGAAAGTAAAATACATAACTCAAGCGATTGAGAAGCGGAAAGACTGTCAAATTGAGGTCAGTAAACTTTTTCTAGATACGCTTATTGACAGAACTTTCATTAAAACGACTGATAATATAGTTGCAAATTTGCACCAGAGAGACGAACAGTTTTGGGTGAACAATCATTGCACGCTTTGCAGCGTCTGTGAAACGATTTGCCCTGTCCAAAATATACAAATAATTGGAGATAAACCTGTTTGGCAGCATCGCTGCGAACAATGTACTGCTTGTATTCAATATTGTCCGAGTGAGGCGTTACAGTGGGGTAAGAAAACGCAAAATCGAAAGCGTTACAGAAACCCTAATGTCTGATGAGTGAGAAATTAGCCCATATAGGGCTTTTTTTTCATTTTTGATTTACATTTATAACATAATAGAGGAAAATATACTTAGCATAAAATTATTTATACGTTATGACAAACAACATGTTATAAAGGGAGATATTTATATGGTGACACAGTCAGACTCATTGCGTTTTAAAGAGGGTCTTAAAAGTAGTAATTTAAAAATGATTCAATCAGTTAGAAAAGCAGATTTACATAATCACTCTGGACTGGGTATGCGGTTCGAAGATTTTCAAAAATGGTGTAAGGTTGAACTGCCGCCACCACCAGCTCAAATGAACGACATTGAGGGCATGGACGAATACATGGCAAATGTGACTGGCCCTTATGCAAATGACCGTAAAGGCTTTGAATATCTGCTTCGGTCAACGCTTGAAGCTGCAGTTGCAGATGGTGTAACTGTACTTGAAACGAGTATCGACTGCGGGTGGCTATTCGACTATGATGAGCAGTATGAGCCCTTTGAGAATTACATTCAAGAGCGTGTCCCTGAATGGGCTGTGTTAGTAGCATGAATACACAACTTGAAAAAAAAGAATTACTGAAGTTATACTTCTGGACTTTGGGTTATTTTAAACCTGCTATATTGCTGACATTCATTTATGTCTTATGTGGTGGGGCAATGATCTGGGGTGAACTCATGATTCCTCGCCGCATGGGGTATCTTATTGATCATGTTATTCCAGTGAAAAGCATGACGCTGTTAACGAATCAAATTTTGATATTATGCGGTATAGTAGTCCTTATTCTAATTGCAAAATCAATCTTTAACTATTTAGAAGTTATCATATCAAGTAAAATCACAAAAAACCAACAAACTGATCTCATGCTCAAGTTACAAAAACTTGGATTTTCCTATTACGAGAAAGTCCCTACTGGGCAGATTCTGTCCTTATTTGAGAACTCTGTAAAGGAGACACAAAAGACCTATACTTTTTTGTTTCCGCACTTTATTTACAGCTTGTCTCAGTTTGCGGTGCCATCTATTATATTGCTTCTCAGTGAACCCATATTTTTTGTGGTTGCAATGGTGGGCAACGTGATTTATGTGTTTTTAAACCATTTCGCTAATAAAAACATTCATCATTATTTGGGGGTTGAAACAAAGGCGGCACAAGTGTCGCAGCAAACACTTTATGATGCGATTGTAGCGACGACCGAACTAAAGGCAATGGGTAGTGAAGATTGGTTTTTAAAAAAGACCCATGATGCATTTAACGACTATAGAATTCCAAGAATGTGGTCCATATTTTGGAGACATTTCAGATTCACAACGGTGGGGTTAACATTGACAATCTCTATCGTGTTATTTTACTTCTATGGGCTGGATTTGGTAAGGAGCGGTGAGTTATTGCTGGGAGAATTCATCGGTTATAGCTTCCTGATGGGGTTAGTTTCCAGAGGGTTTTCAGTGTTCTTCTACATTATTCCTGCTCAGTATCATGCGCTTAATTATGCGAAGCACTTATATGATTTTATGCATTTAGAACCTGAGGTTGTGGAACTTGAAAACTGCATAGAGACGCCAATTGAACATTTCGACATTGAATTTAAGAATGTTTCTTTTGCATATAACAAAGAACAGTCGATTATTGACGACGTTTCTTTCACCATTTTGGCAGGGAAAAAGACGGCTATTGTCGGTGAAAGTGGTAGTGGCAAGTCAACGCTGTTAAAGTTGATTGGTAGATTTTACGACGTGACGGAGGGTCAAATTAGTATTGGTGGACAGGATATTAGAAAACTTAAGCTAGCACTTTAAGAGACCATTTTGGCTATGTGTTCCAAGACACGTATTTGTTTAACCTATCAATTAAAGAGAACATAAAATTTGGAAATCCAGATGCTTCAGACGATGAAGTGGTAGAAGCGGCTATTAGAGCCAGCGCACACCCGTTTATTATGGAGACAGAAAATGCTTATGAGACGATGGTCGGAGAACGCGGTGTTCGCCTATCGGGCGGTCAGAAGCAGCGTATATCAATTGCAAGAATGTTGCTTAAAGCACCTCAAATCATTCTGCTAGACGAAGCGACTTCGGCACTGGATCAAGTAACGGAATCCACTGTAAAGCAGTCATTAGATGAGTTATCAGAGGGAAGAACCGTGGTTGCAGTCGCGCATAGACTATCTACCATTATGGAATATGACGCCATTATAGTTCTTGAGGCGGGGAAAATTGCTGAACAAGGCGATTATCAAACGCTGATGGAGAAGGAAGGTCTATTTTATAGGCTCGTTATGAGAGGTGCTGAAAATGCGGTCTAGTCTGTCATTCATTCTGAGTTATGTCAACAAAAAACGTTGGTTTCTACTAGGTTATACGGCACTTTTTCTAGAGTGCATAACCCCAATTATTGCAGTAATGCTTCAACGGGATTTAATCGATCAAGTGTTTATAGCACAGCAGTATCAAGTTTTTCCAAAGCTAATGGCGCTCTACGCAATTTTCTTTTTTGGGCCTAAGTTATGGTTCACAGTTAGAAATGTGACGTTCTTTCACATCAGTTACCACCTGCAAATGAATTTGACGAACCAGTTTCTAAAGAAAGTTTATGAATTACCTGCTGAGGTTTTTAATAAAGCGCACGTTGGAAAGTTACTGAACAACATTAGAAATGACATTGCGGATGCAAGCGATGTTGCGGTTAATCAAATCCTTTCAGAGTCTGTGTGCGTCATGTTATCAATTGTATTTTTAGCTTGTACAATCACTTACATCAGTTTTAAAATACTGCTTGTCGTAGTTATTGTAGCGGTTATGTATTATTTTTTACTGCATAAGTTTGGTGAGAAGACTAAGGCATATGCGGGGCAAATAAGAGCGGAAAAAGGTAATGTTGCGGTTACGGTTGAGGAAAGTATATCGGCTGTAAGAGAAATAGTCGCGTTTAATCGACAAGACTGGCAAATGAGACGTTATGAGGCACAATTTCAAAATTACTATAAAGCGATTCTTAAAGAAGGTCTTTATAAAATAAAAATATTGCTTGTCAGTGAGCCATTCTTATATGGAACGAAGCTTCTCGTTATTCTGGTTGGTGGTATGAGCGCTATTTCTAATAACGTTTCGTTAGGCGAATTTGTTATCAGTTTTACGTTGGTGGATCAGTTGGTAACGGCAATTGGTCAGCTCTTTCAACTTAGTTTAACGGGTAAGAGGCTCATTGCGCCGGTTACGTGTATTCAATCGGTTATGTGTCAGGAAGGCACTGGATTTGGGGACTCGGTATTCGATGGCAACATTGAGTCCCTACAATTTAAGCATGTGACTTTTAGCTACGCATCAGACTTAGGCACGGTTCTCAATGACCTTTCAATTGATTTTCCAATTGGCAAGAAAATTGCCGTGGTTGGTGAAAGTGGCAGTGGGAAGTCGACGATCGCCCAGTTGCTGTTAAGAACACAGTCGCCTGAAAGTGGTGAGGTTTCTATTAATGGCATTCCGGTGAACCAATATGGAAAACACTATAGTGATAAGGTCTCTGTTGTGTTTCAGCAGCCACATTTCATACCGACGTCCATTAAAGAGAATTTAGTATTTGATGGGGCATACGATTCGGAGCATATTGAAAACGTCTGCAAAGAAATGCTGTGCCATGATTTTATTAAGGGTTTTCCAAAACAATATGAGACAGAAGTTGGTGAGCGTGGAACGACCCTTTCTGGTGGACAAAAACAACGTCTTGCGCTTTCAAGGGCCATTTTAAAAAATACAGAAATCCTAGTTTTAGATGAAGCGACCTCTCTGCGCTGGATATGGAGACAGAATACCAAATTCAGCAGAATATAGATAAGTTGAGAAAGGGCAAGACGACCATTATTATAGCTCATAGGCTTTCAACCATTCAAAATGCGGATGTGATTTATGTGTTAAATAAAGGGAAAGTTGTTGCTGAGGGAACTCATGAGCGTTTGATGGCGGAAAGCTGTGATTATCAGGCGCTATATGGAGTTCAGCAGGTGAGCTAAACACTAAAAAAATCAAACGTAACTATTTTTATAAGAACATAAAGGAGCAAACATACTAACATGACAAAAAAAATAATTGCAACAATACTCAGTTTACTAATGATATTATCGTCTTTCGGTGTTTCGTGTGGTGCAGTTAAAAGCCCGAACAAACCCGTCCAAGTAATTGCAGGCAATAAGTGTAGCTATACGCTTTTCAGCGACGGGACTCTGTATGGGTGGGGTGATAATGA
>JBGSUZ010000506.1:0-6058 GCA_041753235.1 Acidaminobacteraceae bacterium | reverse complement strand
CTATTCCAAATGACCGCTTACTTCAAGTGGTTGAAAAGCGCACTTCAATTGTAGATGCGTTCAAAATTGCAGACGATGTACTCAGACAAGGTGTTCAAGGTATTTCAGATTTGATTGCTATTCCTGGTCTTGTAAATCTTGACTTTGCTGACGTTAAAACAATCATGCACGAAAGAGGCCTTGCACACATGGGCGTAGGTCGTGCTGGTGGTGAAAACAGAGCTGTGGAAGCAGCTAAGCAAGCAATCCATTCACCACTTCTTGAAACGACTATCAATGGTGCTAAGGGCGTTTTGTTAAACATTACTGGCGGCCCAAGCCTTGGTCTTTACGAAATCAATGAAGCGGCAGCGATTGTTCAAGAAGCGGCAGATATGGAAGCAAACATTATCTTTGGTGCTGTGATTGATGAATCACTAAAAGATGAAATTCGAATCACAGTTATTGCAACAGGATTTGAAGACCCTTATGATATGCCAGCACCAACACCTCAAGTAACAGCTCAGCCTGTGCCTCAGACGCCAGAACCACAGCCGGTACAAGAGGAAGCAGCAGCACCTGTAGTTGAGCCAGTAGTAGAATCTGCTGAACCCGCAGATGCGACTGAGTACGATATTCCGACATTCTTAAGAAAGAAAAGATAGGCAAATTCAACCACCTGTTTCAGGTGGTTTTTGTCAGTTTAAGGGAGGGGCGTCAATTGCATTGTCCATTTTGTCATTTTGAGGAATCTAAAGTCATAGATACACGATCAACTGAAGAAGGTAGCGCAATTCGCCGAAGACGTGAATGTATTTCATGCAAGAATCGTTTTACTACCTATGAAAAAATTGAAGAGATACCTCTAATTGTTGTTAAGAAGGACGGTACGAGAGAGTCCTTTAATCGGAATAAAGTATTAAACGGTTTAATTAGAGCTTGTGAGAAACGACCAGTGTCAATTGACCAAATTGAACAATTAGTCGACCATATAGAAACCTATTTAAACAATAGTATGGAAAAGGAGGTTGCTTCTCAACTTATTGGAGAGATGATTATGAATGCCTTAAAAGAAATAGACGAGGTGGCTTATGTAAGATTTGCCTCTGTTTATAGACAATTCAAGGACATTAATACCTTCATAGATGAACTCACCAAGCTTTTGGCAGAGAAGCATCAGTAATGATGAATTATCAAAGTTTTAAGTCTTTAAATGACAATGAAAACTGCGTCAATGGTTTTACTTATAGGAATGGTGGTGTGGCAAGCTTGCCTTTTGGTGACCAGCATATGGGACTCTTGTCTTTTCACTATCAAGAGGAAGCGTGGCAGAACATTGTCCATTTAGTTAACCAAGTTGTGCCTAATGGTGGTATGAAAGCCGTTGTAGCAACTGAACAGATTCACCAAGATCATTTGGAAAATTTTCAGTTAGACTTATCTAAGGGCGAAGAAAAAAATGGTTATAACTTACATGTCCTTAAAGCTACTGACGGGGTATTTACGGCAGAAAAAAATGTACTCTTGTTGACCTTCTATGCGGACTGCACACCTGTTTATTTTTTAGACTCTGTCAAAGGGGTTATAGGCATGGTGCACAGTGGCTGGAAAGGCACTGCTTTAAATATTGCAGTAAAAGGACTTGGGTTTATGCAAAAAACATTTGGGTCGGACCTTAACGACATAAGGGTTGTAATCGGTCCTAGTGCGTCCGTATGCTGTTATGAGGTAGATGATGTGGTATTTAGTCATTTTCCAGAATATAAACATTGCTTTAGTCCCACTAGTGAAGGTCACTTTCTAATGGATATGAAGCGCATTATTGCTGAGAACCTAATGAAAACAGGTTTAACATCGGATCAGATAGAAATAAGTTCGAATTGTACGCTCTGTCAACAAGAACGCTATTTTTCACACCGTGGAGAGTCTGGCAATACAGGGCGCATGGCGGCTTTTATGATGTTAAAAGGCTGAACTTCGGCTTAATACAAACTACAGGTTTTTTGACACAAGGCCCAACCTGTTGTAATATAGTCAAGGCGGGAAATCGATCTAGGATCGGTTTTCCTTTATGTTTAGAAGGTGTGGTGTCTTTATGGAAGTTTGTTTAAGAAAAGAAGTTAAAAATAGAATTTCTGTCGTGCTTGAGGGCTCTATTGCAGAGCGACTCGGCATTCTAGTAGGTGACGAATTAGTAGCCATTAATGATAGGCCTGTACAGGATATTATTGATTATATTTTTCTCACTGCCGATGAGCAGATAACAATTGAAATTCGTAAGCCTGATGGTAAACTTGAGCGGTTTAAAATAGAGAAAGAATTTTATGACGAAGTGGGTATAGAATTTGAAAATCCAATCATGGATGAAGCAAAATCCTGCCGCAATAAGTGTTCGTTTTGCTTTATAGACCAAATGCCTGAAGGCATGCGAGAAACCCTCTATTTCAAAGATGATGATTCTCGCTTGTCCTTCCTTCAAGGTAATTTTGTCACATTGACAAATGTGTCAGACCAAGACTTAGCCCGTATGGTGGAATATCGTATAAGTCCTATAAATGTGTCTGTACACACGACGAATCCTGAACTCAGAGCTAAAATGCTAAACAACCGATTTGCAGGGAATATTATGGAGCGGCTTTCGCTACTAGCAGAGCACCGCATTGAAGTGAATGCACAAATTGTTCTTTGTCCGGGGGAAAATGATGGCGCTGAGCTTGAAAGAACCCTCACAGACCTCAGTAGCATTTACCCGAGTTTGGCGAGTGTTGCTATTGTGCCAGTTGGTTTAACGAAGTTCAGAGAAGGGTTAGCACCTCTGAGAGGCTTTACTAAGGAAGAGTCAACCGCTGTTATTGAGCAAGTCCATGCACTCCAAGATAAATATTTGGATACGCTTGACACACGATTTGCTTTTTTGTCAGACGAGTTCTATGTTATGGCAGAGCAGCCATTGCCTGAATATGATGATTATGAAGGCTTTGTACAACTAGAAAACGGTGTGGGTCTTATGCGCAAATTCAAGTCAGAACTTGAAGACGCACTTGACGAATTTAAGCCTACAACGTTAGAACCTATGACCGCTACATTGTTCACTGGTCATTCTGCCTATGAGTTTATGCAAGAAATGACTCAAATGGTTGCAACAAAACTCCCGCTTAAAACGGAAGTGGTCAAAATTGATAACAATTTCTTTGGAACCTCTATTACGGTTTCTGGGCTGATTGTTGGACAGGATATCTTAGCGCAGAGCAAAGATGTGACCTTAGGAGATTTCGTTATTATTCCTAGATCCATGATGAAAGCGGATGAAGATATCTTCTTGGATAATGTGACGGTAGCGTCGCTGTCTGCCCAGCTGGGTAAGAAGATATTGATTGCGGAAATTGACGGTTATGTTTATTTGAAACAAATGGTCAATGCACTAAGAGGCATGCTCCAATAAGTAGGAGACGGAATTAGCAGACCAAAGTCTGCTCGTATAGATTTTAGGAGGTACAAAATGAGAAAACCTGTAGTAGCAGTAGTCGGACGGCCTAACGTGGGCAAGTCCACGTTCTTTAATAGAATTGCCGGTGAGCGTATTTCAATAGTTGAGGACACCCCAGGCGTAACAAGAGACCGTATTTACGTGGACTGTGAGTGGTTAACGCATAAGTTTACACTTATTGACACAGGCGGTATTGAGCCGTCAAATGGCGATATTATCATGGCTAAAATGCGTGATCAAGCGCAAATTGCCATTGACACAGCAGATGTTATTCTATTTATGATAGATGGTAAATTTACCTACACACCTGGCGATGAAGAAATTGCTTTAATGCTTATGAAGTCTAAAAAGCCAGTTATTTTAGTTGTCAATAAAATAGACAATTTTAAAATGCCAGACCATTTCTATGACTACTACACATTAGGACTTGGCGAACCCGTTATGATTTCGTCAGTTAACAGCTTAAATTTAGGCGATCTTCTTGATGAAGTCGTTAAAAACTTCCCTCAAAACTTAAGCAATGACTACGATGAAGAAATCATCAAGGTTGCAGTTATTGGTAAGCCAAATGCAGGTAAGTCTTCAATCGTTAACTGTATTCTTGGTGAAGACCGAGTTATTGTCAGCGAAGTTGCCGGTACGACTCGTGACGCTATTGACAGTCCGTTCAAATTCCAAGGCGACCACTATGTACTTATAGATACGGCTGGACTTAGAAGAAAAAGCAGAATTGAAGATAATATTGAAAAATATAGTGTTATTAGAACCTTGTCGGCGATTGAGCGTTCAGATGTTTGTTTAATGATCATTGACGCTGTAAGCGGTGTTACAGAGCAGGACAAACGTGTTGCTGGTTATGCCCACGAAGCTGGTAAGGCTGTTATTATTGTCGTTAACAAATGGGACTTAATAGACAAAGACAATTATAGCTATAACGAATATGAAAAAGTTATTCGTGAAGAATTAGCTTACCTCAGCTATGCACCTGTTATGTTCGTGTCAGCTGTGACTAAGCAACGTGTCTTCAAATTACTTGAGCAAGCAAAATATGTAGCTGGCGAAGCTTCTAAGCGCGTTCCTACAGGTACTCTCAACGACGTACTCAATGAAGCGATTATGCTAAACCAACCACCTACAGACAAGGGCAAGCGTCTTAAAATTTACTACATGACGCAAACGTCAGTTAAACCACCGACATTTGTTATATTTGTAAATGATAAAGAATTGGCTCACTTCTCATATATTCGCTACTTGGAAAATAACCTTAGAAGAAACTTTGACTTCGTAGGAACGCCAATTCGATTTATTGTTAGAGAGAAAAAAGAAAGCAGATTTTAGTCAAAGGATGTGAGCTTATGAAAATTGCAGTTCTTGGGGCTGGTAGCTGGGGAACAGCGCTTGCCAAGGTTTTAGCAGACAATGGGCATGACGTTAGGTTATGGGGCAGAAATGCAGACCAGATGGCGCTCATGACAGAGACTCGTGAAAATAAAAAATACCTTCCCAACATAGAGCTTCATGCAGACATGCTCATGACTTCGAATTTTTCTGAAGCCGTGACAGGTGCCCATGTATATGTACTTTCGGTTGCCTCCCAATCTGTACGAGAGGTGCTGGATCAATTGAAGGCCCACGTAGGCATACGTCCATTAATAGTCAATGTGACTAAGGGTGTAGAAGTGGGTTCGCTAAAACGTATTTCAGAAATAGTAACAGAAATTATTCCGGACGCTTTGTACGTTGACCTGTCGGGCCCCTCTCATGCTGAGGAGGTTTCCAAGGGTATTCCAACGACTTTAGTTTCTTCTTCAAACGATAAAGAAGCTGCAGAGCTGGTACAGGATTTATTTGGTAATGACAATCTCAGAATATACACCAACCCGGATGTGGTTGGTGTTGAACTGGGTGGTGCGCTGAAGAACATCATCGCCTTAGGGGCAGGTATTAGTGATGGCCTTGGGTTTGGTGACAATTCTAAAGCGGCACTGATGACAAGAGGAATATTCGAAATTGCTCGTCTTGGAAAACTCATGGGTGCAAATCCTGACACGTTTAAAGGTCTTTCGGGTATTGGTGACCTTATTGTAACTTGTACAAGTATGCATAGTCGTAACAGACGGTTTGGCATCTTAATTGGTCAGGGCAAATCGGTTGAAGAGGCTTTAAAGGAAATTGGCATGGTAGTTGAAGGGTATTACACCATTCGCTCAGCCTACGACCTATCGAAAAAATTCAATGTGGATATGCCGATTACAAGAGAGCTTTACCGGGTACTATATGAAGGAAGCGACGCCGCAACTTCTGTTAGAAATCTGATGATGAGAAGTCTCAAACATGAGATGGAAGAAGCTGCTAATCAAATTCGTCTTTGGGAAGAAATAAAAATGTAATGAACTTCACGTTTACAGATGGCGTGCTGTGTCCTATAATAGGCATAGAAGGAAGTATGGTGATTAACATGGATTTTGAGTATATTCAGAAGATACTGTTGATGGCGCTCATCCTATGCTTCGTTGGTTATTTTCTTTCTTACGTAAAAGAAAAATTAGATTTTAATCAATTGAAAGTGCCCATCAAATCAGAGAAAGTAAC
>JBGSUZ010000505.1:0-5787 GCA_041753235.1 Acidaminobacteraceae bacterium | reverse complement strand
CTGTTCATATTATCATGAAAAAAACTCATGAGCAAAATTAGAGTTATGCTATTCTGTTGATGCGCATTTATCTTAAATCCGCAAGCAACTGCGTTTTTTCTTCTGTTTTGGCATCTTTTGCTTTAATAATGCGAGCAGGTGTGCCAGCAACAACGACACCAGGGGGCACATCTGCGGTGACTACTGCGCCAGCTGCAACAACAGAGCCTTCACCAATGCGAACACCCTCTAAAATAACTGCATTGGCGCCAATCATTACGCCATCTTCAATAATAACAGGACTAGCACTAGGTGGTTCCAGTACACCAGCCAAAACAGCGCCAGCACCAACGTGCACATTTTTACCGACTGTAGCTCTAGCACCAAGCACCGCATTCATATCTATCATTGTACCTGAGCCAATTTCAGCACCAATGTTAATAACAGCACCCATCATAATGACCGCACTGTCGCCAATTGAGACCCTGTCTCTTATAATCGCACCGGGTTCGATACGTGCATTAATACCACTATAGTTAAGTGTTGGAATGGCAGAGTTGCGTCTGTCGTTTTCAACAACATAATCGACAATTGTATTCTCAGGGTGGTTAAGCAGTGCCTCTAAATGTTCTAGGTCACCAAAGAGAATATGTGTATCACCCATACCAAAATCTTTGAAGTGCTCTAAAGACTGCGGAGACAGATTCCCCTTCAAATAGACCTTCACAGGGCTAGTTTTTTTAGCTTCTTTGATAAAACGTGCAATTTCATAGGGGTTTGTCCAGTCGTAAGTTGAGGTCATGTTAGCACTCCTTTCTATAGTGAATCTTTCAGTAGGGTATTTGTCAAATTTTTTAGCAGATCATCCATGTTGTACAGACCTGGTTGGCGGGTTACTAAAAACTGTGCCGCCTTAATCGCACCTTTAGCAAATACAGCGCGTGAAGAGGCTGAATGGGTAATCGTCAAGTTTTCGTCAAGGCCAGCGAATAGGACTTCATGCTCACCGACAATACTGCCGCCTCGAACCGCATGAATGCCAATTTCACCAGTGATGCGTTTGGCATCTTTTCCATGGCGGCTGCAGGCTAGTGGACGGTTAGCTTCACTGACAGACTGCAGTCCTTCTGCAATCATGAGTGCAGTCCCGCTAGGTGCGTCTAATTTACGCCGATGATGTTTTTCAATTATTTCAATATCCCAGTCTTCGCTAAGGGCCATAGCCGCAGTTTTAGCCAATTGAATCAGCAAATTAACCCCTAAGGACATGTTGCCAGAAAGAAAAATTGGAATACTACGAGCGGCATCGTCTATAGCCGTTAGAAGCGCTTCGTCAAGGCCAGTGGTGCAAATGACAGCTGGAATTTTTTTCGCTAAAGCAAATTCCAAAAGCCCCGGTATAAGACTAGGGTGTGAAAAGTCGATGATGACGTCACCTGAAATGGCTGCTTGATCAAAACTTATATGTTGAGGAAAAGGGCAGTCTGAGACTAAATTGCGGTCAATACCCGCGCTAATGTTAAGCTCAGGGTTTAGGCTAATTTGTTCAATCAGATGCTGGCCCATAGCACCACCAGTACCCGCTAGAATGATCTGAATCATAAACTAGCCTCCTCGGTTAAGTGCCACTCTGAAAGCTTTTCTTGCAAAAATGCTAAATGCTCAGGTTCCATTTCGTATAGAGGTGCTCTGAGTGCACCTACACCCATGCCCATCAAGTTTAAAGCTGTTTTGACTGGAATGGGATTCACTTCACAAAATAGCGCATCAGTTAGCGGTTTTGTGTTTTTCTGGAGCTTAAGCGATTCTACAAAACGCCCTTCATGATAAAACGCGACCATATCGTGGGTTTCATCGGGCAGAACGTTTGCTAGTACGGAAATAACACCATGTCCCCCTAAGGAAAGCACAGGAAGAATCATATCATCGTTGCCAGAATAGATTTTGAAGTCCTCTGGAACTCTTCTGGCAATTTCAAGAACTTGAGCGATATCGCCTGTGGCTTCTTTTATGCCTTGAATCATAGGATGGGCAGAAAGGGCTTCTACCGTTTCAGGTAGTATGTTGACCCCAGTACGTCCCGGCACTGAGTAAAGAATCATTGGAATCGTTATAGCATCAGCTATGGTTGTAAAATGACGAATAAGTCCTTTTTGCGTAGCCTTATTGTAGTAAGGCGTTACACACAGCAAGGCGTCAGCGCCAGCAGCTTGTGCTTGTTTGGACAGTTCGACCGCATAGAGTGTGTCGTTGCTGCCAGTACCAGCGATAACGGGCCTACGGCCCTTGGTCTTTTGTACCGCATACCGAATAACTTCAATATGTTCCTGATCTGTCAGAGTAGATGCTTCGCCAGTAGTGCCGCAAACGACGATGGCATCTGTTTTTTTGGTCAAATGCCATTCGATAAGCTCGCCTAGCTTACTGTAATCGACCTGATTTTCTGATGTGAAGGGTGTGACGAGGGCGACGGCTGATCCGTTAAAAAGACGCATGTGTAACCTCCTTTTTTAGAATTTTTATTCAAAGTATAGTATAAATAAACGAATTTGGCAAATAGTTTATAAACTTGGCAGTAATTTTTCGGCTATTTGAATGGCATTTGAAGCGGCGCCTTTGCGAATGTTGTCTGCTACAACCCAAAGGTTTAAACCATTGTCTAATGAGAAGTCTCTACGGATACGGCCTACATAAACCTCGTCAGTGCCGTTAGCAAGAGAAGCCAATGGATAAACGCTCTGTGCAGGATCATCTTTAACAACGATACCCGGACTTTGAGATAAGAGGGTTTTAACGGCCTCAACCTCGAAAGCACGTTCGAGCTCCACGTTGATCGATTCGCTGTGACCATTGAAAATAGGGACGCGAACAGTGGTTGCTGTGACTTTAAGTTCTGAATCCTCAAGAATTTTTTGAGTTTCAAGAATCATTTTCATTTCTTCTTTGGTGTAGCCATTTTCAGTAAAGACATCTATCTGAGGAATACAGTTGACTGCAATTGGATGGGGGTAACAAGCGCAAAGGTGATTGCCTTTAAGTCCTTCTTCCAAATCTGCAATCCCTTTAACGCCAGAGCCACTGACGGCTTGATAAGTAGAATAGATAACGCGCTTGAGACCATAAGCTTCTTGAAGCGGCTTAAGGGCAACAACCGCTTGGATTGTTGAACAGTTAGGGTTGGCAATGATGTTCTTGTGCTTGAAAATAGCTTCTGGATTAACCTCAGGTACAACTAGCGGTACTTCTGGGTTCATGCGCCATGCGCTGCTGTTATCAATGACAATAACCCCTTTTTCAGCGGCAATGGGAGCGAAGTGTATGCTAATGTCGCCTCCCGCTGAAAACAGAGCAATTTGAATATCTCTGTCAAACGAAGTTTCTGTGAGTTCTTCAACAATATAAGACTTACCCTTGCAAGTGACTGTTTCACCAGCAGATTTTTTTGAAGCAAAGCAGTAGAGTTGATCATAAGGGAAGTTTCTTTCTTCAAGAACTTTCAAGAAAGTTCTGCCTACCATGCCAGTTGCACCGACAATAGCGATATTGACTTTTTTCATGTGACGACCTCCTGTTAATCTAAAATGAATAGAACTGTCCGCGGTATTAGCATCTTGTCCTATAGTGTGCCAATAGGTAAATTAGGAGTATAGTATCAAACCAAACCCCTGCTGTCAACAAGTCAATTTTTATGCAGTGTAAATAACATTGTATTCACTACGGCATTTTAATATAATTGAACGTGAGGTGATTGACATGCATAAAAATGACATTAAAGTAGCGCAAACTGCGCTGACTCAAACACGAAGAGAACTCCATCAAATCCCTGAATCGGGCTTTGAAGAATATAAAACACAAGCTTATATAAAGGCATTTTTATCAGAATTAGAAAATGTTGAGGTCTTTGAAACGGCCAAAACAGGCGTGTTGGCGTGGATAGACGCAAATTGCGAAGAAACAGTGGCCCTGCGGGCGGATATTGACGCCCTCTCCATGGCTGAAATGACAAGTCATGAGTTCAAGTCACTGCATGCCGGTCATATGCATGCTTGTGGACACGATGGACACATGACCATGATGTTATACATGGCATCTGAACTTTCTCAAATGAAAGCACAACTCAAAAAAAATATACTCATCCTATTCCAACCCGCTGAAGAAGGGCCGGGTGGTGCGGAGTGGATTCTTAAAGAAGGTGTTTTTGAAAAATACCGAGTCAAAGAAATTTATGGCTACCACGTTCATCCAGAAGTTCCACAGGGTTTCTTTGCAACGCGCAAAGGGCCTTTCATGGCGATGACAGGTGAATTTGACATTACCATTCACGGTGTAAGCGGGCATGGCGCCATGCCTCATAAAGGTATGGACACAGCGGTGATTGCATCAGAGCTGATTTTGATGCTTCAAAACATAGTCAGCCGACGCATTGATCCAATGGAGCCAGCAGTGATTACCGTTGGAAAAGTGAGCATAGGCGAACGCAGAAACATCATTGCGGAAACGGCTGTTCTAGAAGGTACCTGTCGGGCTTTTTCAGAAGAAGTTTTTTATAAAGTTAAATCATGTATGCAAGATTATATTAAAGGCATAGAGCTCAGCTATGGTGTTACTGTAACACTTGACTTTGAAATGACCTATCCACCAGTCATTAATGACGGCGCGTTAGTAGAATCGTTTATTAAGGCCAATGGCGTGGAGCGGGTTATGGAAATAGCGCCACAAATGATTGCGGAGGACTTCTCACTGTATCAAAAGGTGGTGCCGGGCTTATTCGTATTCTTAGGCGTTCGCAATGAAGAAAAGGGATTTGTGTACCCACTGCATAGCTCTAAATTTGATTTCGATGAAACTGCTCTTAAAATTGGCATAGAGGGCTTAATAAATATGCTCACCGTTAGGGGCGTGATTGGATAATGGAACCGATAGAAGTAGTAACGCCTCAATACGAAAAGCCAAGAAGTTGGCGAGACGGACTGCTACCTTTACATTTGTTATTTATTGTTATGGCATTGCTCTTTTTAATTTTAGGGTCACTGCTGCAACATTACAATTTTAAAATAGGCATTTTAGCGACAGAATTTGGCATGCTGGTACTACCGGCAACGCTGTACATGCTTATTCGTAAAAATAATATAAAACAGCAGTTTAGGTTCAATCTGCCCAAAGGTTCAGATATATGGAATATGCTGCTTGCCAGTATTTTCTTTGTGCCTTTTGTGGCGCTGGTTAATGCGATTATCAACGTGTGGCTTATCTATGGCTTAAAAATACAAACACCTCAAATTCCCGTAGAAACAGGGCCTTTAGCGCCCCTTATCAGTTTTTTGATAGCCGCCGCTACCCCTGGATTTTGCGAAGAGTTTGTATTTAGAGGCCTCTTGCTCACAGAATACGAGAAAAAAATGGGTTATTTTCAAGCGGCACTTATTTCTGCACTGCTATTTGGCATGTTCCACTATAATTTAATGAATTTCTTCGGTCCCTTTGCACTGGGCCTCGTGTTTGCATGGGTCATGCAGGTGACCAATTCTATATGGTTGGCGATGTTGGGGCATATGATTAATAACACCCTTGCGGTGATTATGCTCTATATGTCAGCAGGTACTGACCCAGAACAGTCTGTAAAAGCATTGGAACAGTTCGGTAACATGTGGCCACTTATGGCGGGAATCTCGATTATAGTGCTGTTTATTATTGCACTGCCATCGGCTTACGTATCAACTTTATTTTTAAAAAGCATTCGCAGACAACATTTAAAAGCAGATGATCAATTGTCTATAGCAAAACGCCATTTTAAAGTGGTCTATTCAG
>JBGSUZ010000504.1:0-5675 GCA_041753235.1 Acidaminobacteraceae bacterium | reverse complement strand
TCGAAAAGCGCGTGGTCGGATAAGGAGAACCGAATGAATGATAAAGTAATCGGCATTTTAGGCGGTATGGGCCCTGAAGCGACCGTTAATCTGTTTAACCAAATTGTCAAGCGCACCCCTGTGAGCTGTGACCAAGACCATTTCCGCATTGTGATAGACAACAATCCTAAAATACCGGACCGCACCAAGGCAATTTTAGGCCTAGGTGAGAGTCCTGTTGCTGAAATCGTCAAGACTGGCAAAAACTTAGAAAAAATGGGTGCAGAATTTATTGGCATCCCATGCATTACCTCTCACTATTTTTTAGAAGAAATTCAAGCCCAGCTGTCCATCCCTGTGGTGAATGCAATAGCTGAACTTAACAGCTACATTGAAAGAGAACACCCTGAGGTTAAACGCATTGGTATACTCTGTACGACTGGCACTCGCAACACTGCTATTTACAATAAGTATATGACCCATTTCGAACTGGTTTATCCATCAGATTTGGAGCAATTGAAAGTCATGGACGCTATTTACGGTAAAAAAGGTATCAAGTGCGGTTATAAAGACGGTCTTCTCCTAGAAGAGCTGAGTTCTGCCGCTACTGAATTGATTTATAACGGTGTCGATTTATTAATTGCTGGCTGTACCGAACTTGGGCTTGTCCTGACAAAGGACTATTTCTCTGTGCCTACCCTCGATCCTATGGACGTGTTGGCGGAAGCTTTAATTTCAAAATAGAAGGAATGTCAAATGACAACAAAACATATTGTAGTAGATAATATTTCACTTAACTATACCCACTCCCTGCCTGAAAACCCAATAGCAGGCGCCGCACCGGTAGTGCTGCTTCACGGTTGGGGCACTAATATTCAGTCTATGGCTGTTATTACCGACTCACTTAAAGCACAACATGAAGTCTACTCTTTTGACTTCCCCGGCTTTGGTTTGTCGACTGAGCCTGAAACGGTCTGGGATGTTTACCGCTATGCAGATTTTACTGAATCTGCTTTAAAAGCGCTAAACATTGTAAATCCAATTCTTTTAGGCCATTCCTTTGGCGGTAGAATTTCAATTATTCTGTCCTCTCGTATGCCCGTGAGCAAACTTGTTTTAGTAGATGCTGCAGGCATTAAACCTAAACGCAGTTTTAACTATTACCAAAAGGTGTACACTTACAAGACTTTTAAAAATCTAGCGAAGACGCCGGGCTTGTCCTATCTCTTCAAAGAATTTGTGGCAGACTACTCGAAAAAATCTGGTTCTTCAGATTATCAAAATGCTAGTCCAATTATGAAAGGCATTCTCAGTAAAGTCGTCAATCAAGACCTACGCAAGCACATGAGCAACATCTCTGCCCCTACCCTGCTTATTTGGGGTACACATGACTTTGATACGCCACTTGCAGATGCGAAAATTATGGAAAAGTTGATTCCAAATTCGGGACTAGTTACTTTAGCCGGCGCGGGACACTTTTCTTACCTTGAACAACCCGCTAGGTTTTTAACCATACTTCATCACTTTTTAGGAGAGTCCCAATGATAGTCCTCTATTTGCTGCTATACAGCCTCTTGCTGCTCGCCTTTTCTGCCTACCGGACGAACAAGTGCGTACACCATTTCCAGCAAAATGGCTATAATAATGAAAAGTATTTGAAATGGCTTCGAACCAGCAGCTTGGCTCAAAAAACTGATTATGAGAACGTCCTTTCAGTTTCTCTATTCCTAATGCTTGCCGCTGTGGGTTTGGTATTTGTAAACCCCATTTTGGTAACCATTGCCTTTTTGCTGTCGCTGGTCTTCATGTACCTATCGTTTTTCATGTTCCAGTTCAGGTCAAAAAGCGACCATGTGAAACTCAAGTTAGTTTATACAAACCGAGTCAAGCGACTTATTGCAACACTTAGCGCAGTACATTTACTTGCTTTTGGCACAGCTATATTTCTAATTGTCGGCATGCTTAGTCTACCCTCAATTATTGGTGCACTGCTAATCATGCAGGTGACCATCACCAACTTGCCATTTTTAATAACAGTGGCAAATAGCCTAAACAAGCCGATGGAGCTGCATATTAATAACGGTTTTATAAAAGATGCACAGCGCATTCTAAAAGCCAACGAACGCCTGACAGTTATAGGTATTACAGGCAGTTACGGCAAGACAAGCGTCAAAAACGTTTTAGCTGCTATGCTCTCTCAAAAGTATGCCACGCTCATGACACCAGAAAGCTACAACACGCCAATGGGTGTGGTAAAGACCATCCGTGGCAGTTTGAAGCCTTACCATGAAATGTTCATTTGCGAAATGGGCGCCTATGTGCCAGGTGAAATTAAGGAAATATGCGACATTGTCCACCCTGACATGAGTGTTATTACCTGTATCGGTACACAGCATTTAGACACGTTCAAGACACAGGAAAACATTATTAAAACCAAGTCTGAGATTTTTTTCAACACCAAACCGGGTGGTACGGTCTTTCTCAATCTTTACGACCAGTATATTAAAGACCTCAAGCTTCAAGACGATGTCGAAAAAATTGCCTTTGGTGAACCGGGTTCTTATTGCTATGTACAAGACTCAAAAATTACAGGTAAGGGTACAACCCTAACCATCGCCTCAGAAAGTCATGGTACTTTTGAAATTACTACAAAACTGCTCGGACGACACAACATAGAAAATATTGTGCTCTGTGTTGCCATCGCTTTAAAGCTGGGGGTTAGTCCCGAGCAAATAAACCGAAGTCTGTACGACATTCAACCTGTGAAGCACCGCCTCTCCTACCATAAAACAGATGGCGGCTACACGATTATAGACGACGCTTTTAACTCAAACCCTATTGGGTCAAAAAATGCGGTTGAGGTGCTCAGTATTTATGAAGGTAACAAGAAAATTATTATGACACCGGGCATGATTGGCCTTGGTGACCGCCAAGATGAGCTTAACGAGAAATTTGGTGAGTACATTGGTAAAGGTGTTGACTATGCGGTGCTCGTCGGTGACAAGCAAACTGTCGCTATTCAAAAGGGTATTCGCAGTACGGGCTTCCCTGAAGACAAAATCATTATAAAGAACAGCACAAAGGAAGCCTTCGACTATATCTTTAGCATTATTGAAAAAGACGACGTGCTCCTAATTGAAAATGATTTACCTGACATTTTTAATGAATAAACGTAACCTATAGTTACACATAACAAAAGAGACGAAGTTTCAGTTTTCCAACTGTTACTTCGTCTCTTTCTTTTTGTTTGGTAAGCTTCTAAATTTTAATGCCCTTTTTAAGTTGATACTGCTTAGGTGTTACGCCGTTTTGTAATTTGAACAACTTAATGAAATGAGAAATATTTTGGTAACCCAGTTCATAGGCCACTTCTGTTACTGCCATTTGATTAAGCATCTGCCTAGCCTTTTTTAGCTTTACTTCTGTCAGGTAATCAGATGGGTTGACCCCCGTCACCGTCTTAAACTGCTGGGTAAAATTTGAAGGGGACATGTTAATTTCAAAGGCAATTTCCTGTAAAGAACCTATCCTTTCAGGGTGCGTATTCATGAGCTGAATGGCCTTATGAATGGGATGGTTCTTTTGTGATTGAATAATCGCCTGACAGCCGTCCATTTTGAGCAGTTCGTAAACGAGTTCCTGACAAGCTAAGTCTACTAAGAAACCCATGTTGCGGTCATTTTCTATAAAAATATCTTGAATGCGATTGGTCAGTGTTTGAATTCGGTTATTTTGCTGGTGTAGTGAAAAACTAGCGTAGAGTTCGGACTTGTCCATGGATAGTTGTAACTGATCGCCCACCTTCTGACTTACATGTTCTATAAGGTTTTCATCGAACTCATAGACAATTGCCTTCGTGTGCTCTGGCATGTACATTTGTACTTCTGAATGGGGGGGCAACAAAATGAAGCCATCTTCAGCATACGCAAATGCTTCTGTGTCATTGATTTTCACTTCTTTAACGCCGTCAAGTATGGTGCAGAGTCTTGGGGCTTCATAGGAATGGTATTCGCTTTTATAAAACTGGGGCAGATCATAATACAGCAGCTTGATATAGTCTGTGCAAAGTGCAGATTGTGATTCTGCTAAGCGGTCAAAGTCTCTGAGCTCCCTCAAGTCGCCCCCTCCTTTTCTAAAATATGAGCTATTTTTTAAAAGTACCGATTAGATTTATAGGGTGTTATTGACATATTATTATCATACAGGATTTTCAAACAACTTTAAAGACTTATGATGAAAAGGGGATTAATATGTCAACGAATTATCAATTTATTATGCCAGGTATGAGCTTAATGGGTGCAGCATGTCTGGACAATGCCGTTACGAATATTGTTGCTCACGGTTTTAAAAAAGGACTTATTGTTACTGACCAAATTCTTGTAAACATCGGCTTAGTCGATAAGGTAACAGACAAGTTGGCAGCTGCTTCAATAGATTTTGTCGTTTACCCAGGCACACAGCCTAACCCAACTGTAGGTAACGTTGAAGCGGGTCTCAAACTTTTAAAAGAAAATAATTGTGACTTTGTTGTGTCACTTGGCGGCGGTTCACCTCACGACTGTGCTAAGGGTATTGCCCTTGTTGCAGTCAACGGTGGTAGCATTAAAGACTACGAAGGTGTCAATAAATCTGCGAAGCCTCAACTGCCTCTAATAGCTATCAATACAACTGCTGGTACAGCTAGTGAAATGACTATGTTCTGTATTATTACAGACGAAGACAGACACGTAAAAATGGCGATTGTTGACAAGCATACAACACCACTTATTGCGGTTAACGACCCAATGCTCATGCTCGACATGCCAAAGTCACTCACTGCCGCTACAGGCATGGACGCACTCACACATGCTGTTGAAGCTTACGTGTCAGTTGCTGCAACACCAATTACAGACGCCTGCGCACTCAAAGCGGTTCAGCTTATTTCTGACTTCTTGCCTAGAGCTGTAGAAGATGGTCAAGACATGGAAGCTAGAGACATGATGGCTTACGCTGAATTCCTTGCTGGTATGGCCTTCAACAATGCTTCACTAGGTTATGTCCATGCAATGGCACATCAACTCGGCGGCTTCTACGACCTGCCACACGGTGTCTGCAACGCAATTTTATTACCACACGTTCAAAGATATAACGCTAAAGTTACACCAGCGCGTTTAGCTGAAGTTGGCGCTTCTATGGGCGTTAACATTGAAGGTCTTAGCAGTGAAGCTGGCGCAGATGCAGCCATTGCTGAAATAGTTAAACTCTCTACACGTGTTGGTATTCCAAGTGGACTTGCAGAAATTGGCGCTAAGAAAGAAGATGTGGCAGTCCTTGCAACGAACGCACTCAAGGATGCCTGTGGTTTCACTAACCCAATCCAAGCGACACACGAAGAAATTTCAAATATTTATTTAGCGGCATTTTAACACAAAGGGCTATCTCCTTATGATTTTTTCGAATCATTTGGAGATAGCCCCTTTTTATAGTTTATTCTGCTATTTTAATAATTTGGTCAAATAGTTGCTTATTTTCATTAATTTTGGACTCAGAACCTGCAACAACTAAGCTGCTGGACTGGAGGCCCTTCTCAATTTTTCGGGCGAATTCTGGCAAATCCGCAACCTTCGTGCTAAGCATTTCTTGAAGTAATTTGTCCCTGTCCGCCTCAGTGTAATTGATATAGTTATATAAATCGTCTGTATAAGTCTTTTCTAGTA
>JBGSUZ010000503.1:0-3688 GCA_041753235.1 Acidaminobacteraceae bacterium | reverse complement strand
AGAAGTTTCGTCTATAGCTGCATATAAGTCGCTTAACGGAATGCGTACAGGTTCTACGACTGCTTCTGGCCCATTTTGACCTATATGACCCTTGCATAACAGTTTAATGGTCTTTCCTTCTGCCTGCGCCGCTTTTATGTCCGCTTCGGTTATGTGGCTAATACCTTGACGCTTCACGTCTGTAGGTTTTAGACCTGCGTCCATAAGTACATTCATAAGGGCTGTCAGTTTAGCCGCCGCATCCCAGCCGTCTATGTCCAGTGACGGGTCGGCTTCAACAAAGCCCCTTCTGCGGCCTTCCGCCATGACATCGTCTAGAGCTTCACCTTTTGCGAGGTGCTCTAGCACAAAGTTGGTGGTCGTATTGAGTATGCCCTTTATTTGCGTAACTTTGCAGTACGGCAGGGTTGCCTTTGTCAGATTGAAAATTGGCGTGCCGTCCATGACGGTTGTTTCGTAAAGGAAGCGCACACCCTGCGCCTGTGCCAGTGCAGTCAATTCTTTATAAGCCCATGCAATTGGCCCTTTATTTGCCGTAATGACGTGCTTGCCTCTATTAAGCGCCGCTTCAATGTGGTTAATGGCAGGCTGTCCGCTGAAAATTTCCAGTGGGGTGAGTTCAATCATCACATCGTAGTCGGCTTGTTGAATGAGTTCCAAGGTGCTCAGGCCTGTTAAAGAAGACTCCAAAGCCCTGAAATGCCCGTGAGTCTCAAGGCATGCCAAGAGTTCTTCTGGTAGGAGGTTTGCCCCCTGCAAGTTCCCTTTACTGCCTGTGCTCACCGCTGTAATACGAAAGTACAGCCCGTCCGCTTCGAGTTCACGCTTTTTATTGACCAAAATTTTCGTAAAAGCTTTCGCCGCATTGCCAAAACCCATGATCGCTAATTTTATTTCTTTCATTTTTGTATGCGCTCCTTTTAAGCCTTTTGACTCACCTATTTCAAATAATCATCAAAAAAGTTTAGAGACTTGTCCATTAAAACGGTAGCCGTTATTCGCCCGTCTGTATTGCCTGTTATACCAATATACTTAGTTAGAGGTGAATACATATAGGCCATAGAAAAGTCATAGTGCGTTGTCCCTTTTATAGGGTTGAGGGTCGGTGTTGGTGAACTTTTTTCAATAAGTTCTAGTAGGTTTTTGTTATTTTCGCCTACTTCCCATGCACTGCTTCTTAAAAACAGAGCGGGAATTTTTAGACCTTTCTCTATGGCAGTGGTTTCAATGGGTTCTACCCAAGCATCCATGCCCATGACCGCTTTTATGCGTGTATCGTTTAAAGCGACGTAGACGTCTGCCCCACCGCCTGTGGAGTGTCCTAAAAGCCCAATTTGATTCAAGTTGAGTCTATTTTTAAACTGGGAAGGTCGCTGCCCACCGTTAAGCAGTTCCAGTTCATTTAGGGTTAAAGACACATCGCCTGCATAGGTTTTGACGAGTTGATTGCCGTATTCTAGGAAGTTAGGCGTCACTTCTCGTTTAGGCAGTGCCGCTTTGTTCAAATACTTCACGTCGCCACTATTAAATACCGTGACTTCCGAGCCGTAGGTATGGTCTATGCCAACGACTATATACCCACTGCTTGCTAAATTTTCAGCCAAGTCTGTATGCAAATTTCTAAACCCCGTCCAGCCGTGGGAAATGACTACGACTGGGTATTGTTTTAAGGTTTTGTTTATAGGTGCTTGTTCATAAGCATGAGACATGACAAGCGCTGTCTGATTCAGCGCAAAAGAGGGTAGCGCCATATCTTTCGCTAATGCACTGGAAACAATTTCTCCATCTGCCAGCCAAGGTGAGCGTTTATACCCAGTTGTGTCCTGCGCTGGGTACCAAACTTGTATTTTTATTTTTCGCTGTTCGTTAAGATTGTCACTATAGACCGCCTTGCGCTCTGGGTCTATCACGTCAAATGAGGTCGTTCCAATGGCATACGTACCTGTCGGTTCTGGAATTTCGTATACAGGAAAAACGTTTGCCAAAATGCCCGCGGTTATTACTAAAACGAGCATCATCGGTTGAAAAATGCGTTTCGTCTTTAATCGATTTAAACGCGTTTCAACAGGTAATTTTCTAAGCATACCCCAGAGTCCCATGACGGCAATAATGCCGGTCAAAAGGTAAACGGGGGCCATGGACCACCTTGCTTTTTCATAAACAAGGTGGATGCCTAAGACAACTGGAAATAGCAGCGCTAAGCCACGAATGGCATTATTTTTTCTGTAGTCATATTTGTAAAATCCTATAACGAGCAGGAAACTGGTAAGTAGGAGCAGTCCTTCAAAGACTCTCATGGGCTTACTCTACAATGGGAAACCAGCCCGGTGTGTTGACAATCGCATTCATAAGCGGCTGTGGAATTTGGAGTAATTCACGGTCTGCTGGGTTTAATGTGGTGCGAATTTCATGGTGCTTTTCAGCCATTACTTTACTTACCCACATTGGTTCCATAATGAGTTCTCTGCCAAGACCTACAAAATTGACGCCACTTTCAAGGGCTTTAACTGCCTCTTCTGGTGTGTGAATTGACCCGACGCCAATGAGTGGGACACGGTTATTTACTTTTGCGACCACACGTTTGATAATAGGCGTTTTGTCTTCTTCGTTTCTTGAAGAACTTTGCCAGAAGTTCATGGTTGAAATGTGCAGGTAACCAAGACCTTGGTCTGCTAAAATGTCTATGAACTGGAGTGTCTCGTCTAAGGTAATGCCCGGGTTTTCAAGTTCTTCAGGCGAGAAGCGGTAACCGATGATAAAGTCTTCTCTTCCCTGTTCCTTGGCAATGCGCTTGACTTCATCTATAACACTGAGTGGTAAGGTCATGCGCTTTTCTAAGCTGCCGCCCCATTTATCTTCTCTTCTATTTGAATGGGGTGAGAAGAATTGTTGCAATAAATAAGTGTTTGCGCCGTGAATTTCAACGCCGTCAAACCCGGCGTCAATGGCTCTTCTTGTGGTTTCGCCAAATCCTGCAATTAGGTCGTGAATCTCTTCTTCTGTCATTGCTCTTGGTGTGACTGCGCCTTCTCTAAGCGGTGCAATGGCACTGGCACTAAGCGTTTCGCCATTTGGCACTTCTGTTGGCGGTGCCATGCGGCCCCCGTGAAACATTTGAAGTACCGCTAAGGCGCCTTCGCCTTTAATAGCAGAAGCCAAATTGCTTAAACTAGGCACAAACTTGTCTGAATAGCCAGCAAACTGAGCGTTGAAGCCTTTGCCAGTTTCTCTGACGTAAGTGGTTGCCGTAATGACCATGCCAATGTCTTTTGAACGAGCTTTATAATAGTTGAGTTCCGCTTCTGAAACTGTCCCGTCTTCGTTGCCTGAAAAAGTGGTCATTGGGGCCATTACTAAAGTGTTTTTTGCTATTTTACCGTTGCCTAAAGTAACGGGTTTTAATAATTTTTCATTGAGTTGTTTCATAATAATAATTCACTCCTTTTAGTGGGTTTAGTCAATATAATTCACTAAGTTCTCTTTTCTCTTAGGTGCTGCAGAAGCGCTAACGGCTTTATGCCCTAATGCGACTACATAAAGTGGCTTGTAGTTCTCTGGAATACCCATTTTTTTAGCATAGTCTGCGCCGACTTCGCTGTTGAATAAAAATGCAGTCAAACCATTCCAACAAGCACCAAGGCCAAGGGACTCCGCCGCAAGCAACATGTTTTGAGTTGCTGCTGCACAA
>JBGSUZ010000502.1:0-12744 GCA_041753235.1 Acidaminobacteraceae bacterium | reverse complement strand
AACGCAGTATTTTAAAAACTCGGCAATTCTTGAATTCATGGTGCCGAATCGAATGAGGTCGTCTACTTTAAACGGATCTGCTGAGAATTTACGAATGGTCAAACTCGGCCCGTCTATGGCGAGAGGCGGTATAATGGCATTTACACGAGAGCCATTAGGAAGCCTTGCGTCTACCAGTGGTGAGCTCTCGTCTATACGCCTCCCAATAGGGGACACAATTTTCTTAATGACGTGAATCAAATGGGCATCGTCTTTAAATTTATAGTCTGTCAGTTTGAGTTTGCCTCTGACCTCAATGTAAATTTTCTTTGGCCCATTGACCATAATTTCACTGACGTCCGGATTCTTTAAAAGAGGCGTAATGGGGCCATAGCCAATGATTTCATCGACTAGTTCTTCCTTGATTTTTTGCTTTTGATTCGGGGTTAGGTTCAGGTCTTCCACTTCAATATGCTTGAGAATAATTTGAGTCACATTTTTCATGAGTTCCTGATTGTCTTCTGAAATGTCGTCATAGTCGATGTCCAGTTCCTCTATGACCTTGTTTTGAATTTTGATTTTCAAGTCGTGGTAAGGGTCCGCCGCGCGAACCTCCGACTTGGATAGCCGTTTATCTGAATTAACCTGTGTCAGCCTTTGACCAAGAGACATACCAATCACCTACACTTCAATTTTAGATAGACTTTTGAATAGCGCATGACTTTTTAATTTACCTGTTGCTAGAATGGGCCTTCCCAGATTGATGGCGTTGATGTGTTCTTTATTTTCTTCCGGGATGTAGGCCGCTATTTTATAGTGAAACAATTCCTCTATTTCACTGGGTTTGATGGCGTAGCTATTTGAAAATTTGTTAATGAGTAGATTGACCTTTGCCGGTTCGTAGTTGAGCGACCGCATGACGTTCAGACCAAGTTTGGTGTTTTTTAAGGACAGTAAGTCTGGGGTGGTGATAAAAAAGACCTTGTCACTGGCATCTAGGGCGGTCAACGTGATTTCGTCATAATTGACGCCTAGGTCCAGTAAAATAAAGTCGTAATTTTCTTTGAACACACCCATTAGTTGTCCAATAATGTCTTTAGAAATATACTCGGCTTTTTCAGGACTGGTGGGGGCGCAGAGCAAATCTACATTTTCAGTAAGGTGCTCTAGGTAGCTCTCCGCGTCCAAAATGGTTTCATAAGCGGATTCATCGACTAGTTCTGTGAGGGTTTTGCCCTTTTGCTTGTCAAAAAGGAGCCCTTGGTCGCCAAACTGCAGGTCTAAGTCCCATATGAGTACCTTATGCGATGGGTTATGTCCCAGCAGCAGACCGTAATTTGAGGTAATGACGGATTTCCCAACCCCGCCTTTCGTGCTGAAAAAAGAAATAATTTTTGCATCATGCATTTTAGGACGCTGCGAAGCAGCGATTTTTCCATGATATTTTTGATAGGTATTCTCAATAGAATCCACTAGCTGTTCCGACGAAAATGGTTTGATAATATAGTCCTTGGCACCAATAAACATAGCTTTTTTAAGGTATTCGTGATCCGATTGTACCGACATGATAATGACGATGACGTCCGGAAATTTATTTTCAATGATTTCTGCCGCTTCAAGACCGTTGAGCACGGGCATGTTGATGTCCATGAGGACAATGTCGGGTCGAACTTTCGGAATGAGTTCAAGGACTTCCTGACCATTGCCTGCCTGAGCAACAATTTCATACGCCTCGCTTTTGATAGACAACAGCTTGACGATTAAATTTCTGGTTTCCTCAATATCGTCGGCTATAAGAATTTTTATCTTGCTCATAGAGGCCTCCTACTTCGTCACTGGAATCTTGAGGCGGGTTCCTGGACGGATGTGGTTTGGATCAGTAATGTTGTTTATCTTTTGAAGCAGCTTGTATTGACTGGCGTCGTTCATTTGGGTTCTCGCAATATTCATGAGGGTGTCGCCAGTCTTGACCACGTAGTAAAAGTACTGCGTTTTTGGCGTTACCACTGTTGTCGGTTTAACCGTTGTTGTTGGTTTAACCGGTGTTGTCGGTTTAACGGTCGGTGTTGTTGTCGGTGTTACTGGTTTTTGAGTGTCAGCTGCGCGTGCCAACAATTCTTGCCAGATGGCGCCGTCTGTCGGCTGTATGGTGTTGTCGTCTTTAGGTCTTAAGGCAAACTTAAGGCGTCCAATATTTTCAGCCAGTGCCAGCTTTTCGAGTTCGGGCACTGGTACAGAGAGGGTCAAATAGAAAATGTCTTCAACCGTGGCATTGCCATTGCTATTTGCGGTCGCATCACCATCGGTTGGGGAGGTTGTAGTCGTTGATTGGTCTACTGCTAGCACCAATATTTTTTGTAAAATGATTTTGGAGATGTCCGGGCGTATCACTTTGTCCTGATCTTTAATTTCCGGCAAGGACACGAGGACATCAATATAATCCCCTGTCTTAATCAGTTTTGCAACGCCGGATTCTAGGTTTGCCATAACTGCGACAGCTCTGTTGTTACCCTTTAAGGTCAATGACAGATTCCCCGCTGAACTGTCAAGAATTCGAGATTTGAAGAACTGCTCCCCTTGAAGAATCCTTTCCCCAGCGTATTTGCCTACTACGTCCGCTGCATTTGAGTAATAGGTGCTGCTATCTGATGGCAGTTGAAGTGCTTTCACAGAGGTGACCATTTCTTTAGTGATTTTTGTGTACTGAGGTATCTCGACACTTGCCACAATCATATCGTATTGCTGAGTTTTTTCGCTTTGGTTTCCAAGCGTATTCAAGTACACGTAGACACTGACCGCTAACAGTAGCGCCAATAAAAACGACACAATCAATAATAATGGACTTCTCGATTTCATCCGCTTCACCTACCTTCAAAATTTGAGTGCTTATTATAAGGTTATCGAATCATTTTGACGCCGTAGAGTCCTGTAATTTCAAGCGATGGGTCTACTTCGCCTAGGTCTACGTACTGAACAAACCGCCCTGTCACCTGAGCCTGTCCTGACTTTAACTGAATATCTTCAATAAAGAATTTTGCAAATCCTACAACGACAATATCCTCACGTCCGTTAGGGTCGTAGCGCTCAACCAGCGGCAAGGTCCATAGTCTTTTGGAATCGTTGCTGTAAGTTGTAAAAGTTTCCGGTATTGAGTTTAAATAAGTTTTCAGCTGATTGACCGCACTGGCTTTGTTGCCCGGTTCTGTTGGTACCGCTTCACCAACACTGACTTTTCCTGAGTAACCATAGAGCAAATTGTGCGTATAAATACTACTGCCCGTTCCACCTAAGGCGATGCTGCCATAATTGCCATATACCCCCGAACCGGCGTCTTCTTTCAAAACGATTTGATCGCCATACATGTAGGCAATATTCTCTACACCAAGCGGTCTTAGCCCCGAAGTTACTGCCTTGATTGGCCCAATAATAGCTGTCGCCTTGCCTGAAATAGTTGTACTGTTAAACCCCAGCACCCGAGCTATGAAAAAATCTACCCTTTGAGTAGATGAAACTTCAATTCTTTTGTTATTGTTCAAAACCGCCACCATCGCCAGTGTTTTATCTTCACCATTGGCTTGAAAATAATCAAGTGCAACCGTTCTTGCTGCGGCCTCCGACTCCGTTAAAAAGTGTGCGCCCGACAATGCCGCATTTTGCAGGGCATTTTGAAGCTTTATTTTATTCAGCGCTACGAGACCAAAGTCCATAACCAGTGCTGCAGCTGCCAATAGGGCTACCATTCCGAATACAACCATTATTTCTACACTGCCTTTTTGATTCACCACAGTCACCCCCTCGCTTTAGTCCTATCAAACGCTTTGGCGGACTCATTCTTTTATAATGACAGAAGTCCCTTTTAGAATGACGTTATTGCCGATTACATTTCCCATCAATGGCGTTATCAGTTGATAATTGTACGTCACTTGTACAGTAATGGCTTGTCCTTTCACCGCAGGATTTGGTGTAATTGTCACTGTAAGACGACTCGCATCCAAATCCGTAAAAACCGCTGTAGACAGTGTTGCTACATCTGACGCTGTCGCATCCAAACTGATGGCTCTTGATAGTTCATTAGCCCCATAATTGAGCTGTATTGTTGTTTTAAATATAAGTCCAAATTCAATAATTCCAATTAAAATAAGGATGAGTATTGGCAGAACCAGTGCCAGCTCTACCGTACTCTGACCTCTACTGTTTCTTAACATCCAACTCACATCCTTTTAAATGAATACGATTATCGTCTAAAAAGGCTCTAACTTTTCAATTAGAGCCCTTAGCCATTTTTTTGTCTGATTCTATTGTGGTAGTGCATTCATGATTCTTGTGAAGAGAGCTGCAATTTGAGGGCCTAAGAGCACTAGTACTGCGATAACTACGATTGCGATTAAACCAAGCAGCAATGCGTATTCTACCATGCCTTGACCTTTTTTGTTGTTTAAATAAGTCCCTGTAGCGTTCATTAAATTGTTTAGCATAAGAACACCTCCATAAAATTAGTTATTAGGATTATTTGAGTAGGTTTTTTATTAGTGAATGTCTTACTTTCTGATTTCATTATACCCATGAATCCTAATCGCTGATAGTTACAGACGTCCTGAATTGTTAGGGACATTTGTCCCTAATATATCCTCAATGCCCTTTTTGAGTGCCAAAATAGAGGCGCTTAGCCGGTCGTTCACGTCTAATTTCCTGAAAATGCTGGTACTGTAATTGCGTACGGTCTTCTCTGACAGGTATAAAATCTCTCCAATTTCCTTGTTGGTCTTGCCCTTTGAAATGTAAAAAAGGACTTCGAGTTCCCTCGCTGACAGCGTATAAAGGATGTTGCTCTCCTCTTCTTTCTTTGAGGCAAGCATTTTGGTCATCATATCCCGACTGATGTAATGCTTCCCCTTTGAAATGTCGTCCAGTGCGCCATGAATTTCCATAATCGCATTTTCCTTAAGCAAATAGCCTTGTGCACCTAGCGCCATCGCCTTATTTACAAGACTGGCAGAATCGTCTACTGTCAAAATAACAACTTTCAGCATGGGGTACTTTTCTCTGACTTCGCTTAAGAGTTCCATGCCAGATTTCCCCGGCATATTGAGATCTAGCAATAATATATCTGGTTTATTCAGCTTAAGAATTTCCATCAGTTCATAATAGTCTTTTGCTTCAAAGTCCACTCGATAGTCGTCAAACTCTTCAAATATTCTCCTCAGCGCCAGCCTGATCAAATCGTGGTCGTCTGCAATGACGACAGATGCCATATTAGTTGTCATTCTCCATGACCTCCTTATTGATCGGCAGTTTTACACTGAACGCCGTCCCCAGTCCTACTTTTGAATTGAGGGTAATTGTCCCTTGTAGCTGCTTCACTCGGTCCATTAAACCAATAAGCCCATAGGACTCACTCTTGTCTTTAATTCTCGCCATGACGGACTCTACGTCAAAACCGACGCCATCATCGCTGACCATAACAAAAACATACTTAGTACCAAAGTCCAACGCCACCGTTACCTTTTTGGCTTTGGCGTGCTTTTTGATGTTGTTGAGGATTTCTTGAATAATTCTCATGGTTGCTACTTGAATAATAGGATCAATATTTTTAGGCTCATTTTTAAGCTTTTTCTCTATAGAAAGATGAGTCGTTTCAGTAAATTTATTGCAAATGGTTTCAATCGTTTTGGTAAGACCTAGGTCGTCTAGAATCATCGGCCTGAGATCGAAAATAATGTTTCTAATATCTAAAAGTGCATTTCTGACGCTGTCTTTTAGGGCTTGAAGTTCTTGCATCCCTGAGTCGATGTCTTTTTTAAGCATCTGCTCGCAAATATCCGCTTGCATGACAATATTGGCAATGGACTGGGCCGGCCCATCATGAATTTCCCTAGAAATTCTTTTACGTTCGTCCTCTTGGGCTTCTAGAATTTTCATCCCAATCATAAATTCAGAGTTTTTGTCCATGCCTTCTATGGTCGCTAATATATCTCCTTTAAGATAACTGAGCACCACGTTGATTTGCGTCATAACTTTTTCAGCATTCTCTATATTTTTTAGCGCCTTCATGAGTGAAAGTTCAATCTGATCTCGTTTTTCTCTCAGATTCTTTTCTGTGTTACGCAATGTGTTTAACTTAATCATAATATCAAAGGCCTTCTCGTAGGCGTCTTTGATGTCCAACTCCGTGTAGCGATTCATATTGCCGGATACCTCATAGAGCCTTTGCTTTGCGGTCCTATTCTGCATCTCATATGCGTCTACCTCTGAAATGGTTTTGTTCAGCTGTGTTTTGATTTCTTTAAGGGTTTTCCGGTGCTGTTCCACTTCATTGCGTATGTTTTCAACAATATCGTGAATTTGATCCTTGCTGCTTTCAATGCTGTTTACGATTCTTTTGGAGATTTCAGAAATTCTCCCTAGCTCTGCTGACACGTTCTTAATCATGAAATCTCCTCCTCACAAACAACTTCGGTAATTTCTTTATACCCAGTATAGAGAAGGATTATTCTCTTTCAGAACGCTCAAAAGGACCCCGAGGGGTCCTTTTGTCGTTAAGTATAAAGTATAATTTAAAATCTAAACCCAATCTCAAAAGCCTCAAGATTCATACCAATAGTCTTCTGAGGCACATTACTCTCTATGGCTTTTTTCCAAAAATCCACTGAAATTTCAGGCATACGTTTTGCCAAAGCCCCAATTAAAAAGCTGTTCGCTACTTTAGAACTACCCAGCGCTGCACCTTTTTCGTTAGCATCTAGCGCCACCACTTCAAACTGCTCTGCTAAAGTTTCTGGAATTTGCTCAGGGTAAGCTGCCTTTTCAAACACCACGGGCACTGGCGGTATTTGAGACGTATTCACAATTGCCACCCCGCCATTTTTAAGCATGCCACTCCAGCGCAGACCTTCCAGTGGCTCAAGTGCCAATAAATAGTCGCCGCCCTTTGGTGGTATATTCGGCGATTGCACCGCGTGACCTATTCGGACACTGCCCCAGACTTTTCCGCCTCTTTGCGAAAGCCCTATCACATCGTTAGATTTAAAGTCGAAGCCTGCTAAAAAAGCGGCTTCACAAATAATTTTCGTTGTCAGCACCATGCCTTGACCACCGACGCCTGCCAGTAAAATATTATAATTCATCGTCACGCCCCCCTACTTTTCAATACGCTTGATAGCGCCAACCGGACAAACCTGTGAACACACCGAACAGCCTACACACATGTCTGCATTAATAGAACTCTTAAGCTTCTCCTGCCCCTCATATGACTTCATGAGTAGCGGTGGACAGTTCGTT
The DNA here is from genome assembly GCA_041753235.1 of Acidaminobacteraceae bacterium. Classification (GTDB taxonomy): domain Bacteria; phylum Bacillota; class Clostridia; order Peptostreptococcales; family Acidaminobacteraceae; genus JBGSUZ01. Next base: position 5,487 of record JBGSUZ010000502.1, on the reverse strand, counting down.
TTAATACAAGTGCGACAGCCGATGCAAACCTCAGGGTCCACGTAGAAAGGTGTTTCTTTTATCTTAAAATTCAACGCACAAGGCCGAGTTGTCATGACGATGGAAAGTCCCTCGTATTTCATTTCTTCTGTAATAACAGCCTTTGCTTCTTTATAATTAAATTGGTCTACCACCTTAACCCGTTCAAAGCCCATACCTTTGAGTAGCTCAGGAATGTGGACATGCATGTCTGCACCACGTTCCCAATAGTCGCCTGAAACTGCCGTTGGCTGACCGCCTGTCATGGCAGTTAGCCCATTATTGAGCACAATGATGGTTATATTGTCACTTGGGTCGAGTTGGTGGAGCATATTGACCATACCCGTCATCCCTGAGTGGAAGAACGTGCCGTCTCCAATGACGTTAACCAGTGCCTGAGGCTTGCCCGCCAGCTTATTGGCTTTTGTCATGCCTTTCATAATGCCAAGAGACGCGCCCATCGAAATAATGGAAGAACTGAGTTCTATGGGTTCAAGAACCGCCAGCGAATAACAGCCAATGTCCCCAATCAAGTTAGCTTTCGCTTTCTTGAGAATGTCAAATACAGGACGGTGTGGACAGCCTGCACAGAACATAGCAATGCGGTTGACGGTGTCTGTTAGAGCAGCCGCTTCGTAACTGACTTTTTCCAAGACGCCTGCTTCTACCAGACCCTTTTCAAGTGCCTCTGTTGGCAACTCCCCTGTAAAGGAGAAGTAGCGCTTACCCTCACAGGCAATGCCCAATAACTTCAATTCATTTTCTATAAACGGCAACATTTCCTCAATGACAATGACGCGGTCATATTGGCTAGACAAGGCTGCCAGCATATCTTCTGGCAGTGGATAGACCATACCCAGCTTATAAATGCTCACGTCTAAGTTTAATTCCTTTAAATTATAGTAAGCAAGGCCTGAAGTGACTATGAGGACGTCCTTGCGACCGGTCTTCGATGGCTCGTACCGGTTGATTTCCATGTCAGAAGCAGCTTTTTTGAGCTTCTCAATACGTTCTTTCATGACGTATTGCTTAGCATAGGTATTCGGTGGAATCATGCCATAATCTTTTATATCCCCATGGAAACCTGAAATATCTCTTTGCTCGCGCTCACCAGTCTCTACAATGCACCTGCCATGACACACCCGGCTGGTAATACGAACCATAACAGGCATGTTGAAGTCTTCACTAAGCCCAAAGGCCATTTTTGTATAATCTAAGGCTTCTTGGCTATTGCCCGGGTCAAAAATAGCCATATTGGCAAATTTGCCGAGGACGCGGTTGTCCTGCTCATTTTGCGAAGAGGCCATACCCGGGTCGTCTCCCGTCACAAGGACGAAACCGCCGTTAATCTTGGTCTGAGTAAAAGTCATAAGTGGGTCCATCGCCACGTTAACACCGACGTGCTTCATGCTCGCCATGGCGCGCGCCCCCGAGAATGAACCGCCAATAGCGACTTCAACTGCTACTTTTTCATTAATTGAAAACTCTGCATAGGCCTCTGGACAAATTTCCTTAACCGTTTCCATAATTTCTACCGTTGGCGAACCCGGGTAACTTGTCGCTATATAACCGCCTGCTTCATAAAATCCCCTAGCAATCGCTTGATTGCCTGTCATGGTGGTTCTCTGCTTCACCATAATCACTCCTCTAATATATTGATTTATTTTAGTTTCCAACTGTGGGACATAAAAATGCCCTTACGTTTGTCTTATACCAAAACGTAAGGGCACCAATCATTGTTTTTATGATAATTTTGTAATGATTATTCTTATTTTGATACTATGCAGCCTTTTGAGTATTTATAGCTACGCTCTGCCTAGTCTCTCCAATATTTTCTCTTTTGTCGTATCCCAAGCTTCAACGTGAAGCAGTTCAATCAGCACCGCATATACAAGTACACTGACACCGCCCGCTATAAAGAGTTCATACAGCGACTGCATACGCATACCGACTTCCCAGTGTTGAATCCACCAATTAAGGCCTAACGCAGTGCCTGCCATGACCACCGCCGCACCGAGCACCTTCACAAAGTCCATGCCAATTTGTCTGCCACCAAGGGTTCCCACTTTCTTTCTAAGCTGCCACATAAGCAGGATAGTCGTTACAGAAGCAGAAAGACTGCTCGACAGCGCTAACCCCACATGGGCTAATGGGCCGATCAAAATAATATTGAGACCGATGTTGATTGCCACCGTTACAATGCCGTTGATCATTGGGGTCTTCGTGTCTTGAAGGGCGAAAAACGCCTTAACGATTACTTCCCTGCCACCCAGTGCAATGAGTCCTATTGAATAGGCAATCAGTGCATACGAGGTTTGATTGGTCGCTTCCGCCGTAAATTTACCGCGTTCAAAGAGCAGTTGAATGACGGGGTGACTAAAGACCATCATCATGAGGGTGATTGGAACGGTAAATAATAAAACCATATTCATTGATTTGAAAAACGATTTTTTAAATGCAGGCATATTGCCACCCGCAATACAGGTCGCCATAATAGGGAACATAACCGTTCCGAGTGTCACCGCAAAAATACCGTTTGCAAAGGTGGTGAGTTTGAAAGCACCGTTTAAATAGGTGATGCTGCCCGCGGGCAATGTCGAACCCATTGTTTTGTCAATAACCGTGTTTACTTGGCCCACCAAGGTACCTATAACAATTGGCAAAATAAGCAGTGCAAACTGTTTGAGGGTTTCTGAGGAAACGTGGGTCACTTTAATTTTAAGGCCATGTCTGCCTGCGTAAAACGCCTGTACAAAGAAGTCGATGGATAAACCAATCAACGTACCAATGAGCAGCCATGTGATGCTGTCTGGCTTGCTGGTAAGGACAAAGCCAATGACAATAATGTTGACCATTAAAGTATTGATAGACGCTAGTTTAAACCTGCCCTCAGCCTGATGGTAGGCCCTAAGTACCGAAGCGCCACCAACAAAGATGATGTTTGGCATAATTAACCGCGTTGCAAAGACCAGCATGTCAAATTCTGCACCATGATAGCCATAAGCCACAACACGTATAATGGCTGGCATGGCGACCCATGCCATAACGGCAATGCCTGTAGCTGCCGCCATGACGTAACTTGTCAGGCGAATGGTAAATCCATCCGCTGCCTGCTGAGATTCTTTATCTCGAAGCTGACAGTAGATTGGAATAAAGCCCGTCGCAATGGCTGCGGTGACGATGGAAAAGATAAGCACCGGAATGTCCTGCGCTAAAATGTAAATATCGTTGAGACGGCTGGCACCATAAGTGGATGCGATGAAAATGTCTCTGACAAATCCTAAAATTTTTGCTGTCAAAGTCATCACAAATAAACCCGCCGCTACTTTTGCTGTTCTAGACATAATTACTCCCTATAATAGTTCACGGATGACGCGAAGCGTCTCATCAATTTGATGGCGGTCTACGCCATAGTGAGTCACAAAGCGATATTCTCCGTCCTCTGTGCCGTTGCTTTTAATACCGTTATTTAAGAGACCTTCAATAAAGTCCGCCTCTTTTATAACTGTTTCAGGTAATTCAAAGAACACCATATTGATGGCTGTTCTGTCTTTCTTAACCCAAATGCCCTCTATTTTGTCGAGTGCCTCTGCAAAATACTGCAAATTCTCATGGTCTTCTTTGAGTCTGTCCACCATATGCTCTAAGGCATAAATGCCAGCCGCTGCCAAGAAACCGACTTGACGCATACCGCCGCCCATGAGTTTTCTGTTTTTTCTAGCTTTGTCTATAAACGCTTTTGGGCCCACCAGTACAGAACCAACTGGCGCACAAAGTCCTTTTGAAAGACAAATATTCACGGTGTCTGCACAGTCCGCTAAAAGTCTTGCCTCTACGCCAAGTGCTAATGCACCGTTAAAAATTCTTGCCCCGTCTAAATGGACTGGCAAGTTATGTTTTTTTGCAAGGGCATAAATTGCCTGCATATTTTCCAGTGGCATAACGGCCCCATTGCCTAGTGCATTTTCCATACAAATTAAGCCTGTGTCTGGATAGTGGATATCGTCTACCCGAATCGTCTTAGCCACTGTTTCTGGATCCATTATATTCAAAGTCATTGGAATGGTTCTCAGCTGGACACCCGCAATTACCGCAGCCGCGCCCACCTCATGCATGAGTATGTGTGCCTCCGAACCAACAATCACTTCGTCTCCACGCCTTGTATGTGTCAATAAGGCCAATTGATTGCCAAAAGTACCGCTTGGTACAAAAAGACCTGCTTCTTTGCCCATCATTTTAGCAACAAGGGCTTCCAGCTCAGCTGCCGTGGGGTCATCACCGTAAACATCGTCGCCAACCATTGCTTTCGTCATCTCTTTGACCATTTCAGCAGGTTGGAGGGTTACTGTATCACTTCTTAAATCTATCCACATCAGTTAAGCCTCCTATCAATAAAATCTGTTTTGACTTACTCGATGATTATTCTATCAAAAAAATGCCCTTACAGATAGCGTGTTCTTCGTTATAATAGATACAGAAAGATTACTATATGTTAATTTATGAACATAGCACTTATTAGAAAGTTACGAGGTGACTTATGAAACTCATTGCAATCGACCTAGACGGCACACTGCTAGGACACCATAAAACAATTCACGAAGAAGATTTAGCTGCTATTCGCGAAGCACTTGACGCTGGCGTTCACGTAGTTGTCGCCACAGGCCGTCACTACCAAGATGCGCTGCGAATGATTACCCAAGCTGGCTTACAACTGCCTATCATAGGCTCTAACGGCGCCTCTACTCACACGATAGACGGTCAGCTCGTCTACTGTCTCGGCATAGAACAACCTGACCTTCAACAGGTCTTCACTGAGTTAGAGCATCGAGACATCAGTTTTCTTGCCCTCGGTGAAAATAATGTCTATACACTTGCCAGAGGTCTTGAACTTATGGCAGAAGAGGTCGAACAATTTAAAACACCCGAATATGAGGCAGACATGTACCGCATCAAACGAGAACTGCGCATCATGGTAGAGGCAAAAGAGGGGTTAATTTTTAACACTGCCGCAGAAATGGCATTGGTTGACGACCGGATTCTCAATATTTTAGCGATTACTTATGACATAAAAAAACGTACAGAGGGCAAGACCTATTTTGAGGCCTTAAACCGTCTGCACGTTTTCTCGTCTTACAGAAATAACTTTGAAATGACTCACGCCGATGTTTCTAAAGGCAATGCTGTCAAAGCCTATGCCAATCAACTCGGCATCAAGGACTACGACATCATCGCTATTGGCGACAATTACAACGACGTTTCAATGATTCAAATGGCTGGCATTGGCGTTGCCATGGGCAATGCCGAGGAAGGCGTCAAAGCCATCAGCGACTTCGTCACACTACCTAACCACGAAGGCGGTGTCGGTCACGCCATCCGCACACTACTGTTCTTAAACCGCGCTTAAACTATAACGGAAATTGTTTGGGCAAAGCTTAAACCATAACGGAAATTGTTTAAGCGAAGCTTAAA
>JBGSUZ010000501.1:0-4818 GCA_041753235.1 Acidaminobacteraceae bacterium | reverse complement strand
TATTTAAAAGATATTAAAGAAATAGATATCGATGCGGTAATTCTTTCAGATCCGGGCACTTTGTTGTTCGTTAAAGAACACCTGCCAAACATGGAAATCCATTTAAGCACTCAAGCGAATAATACCAACTATATGAGTGCTAAATTTTGGCACCAAAATGGTGTAAAACGGGTTATTTTAGCTAGAGAAATGTCATTTGAAGAAATAGCTGAAATAGTAGCAAAAGCGCCAGCGGGCTGTGAATTTGAGTCATTTGTACACGGCGCTATGTGCATTTCGTATTCGGGTCGCTGTCTGTTAAGTAACTATATGGCTGGCAGAGACGCGAACAAAGGGGACTGCGCTCAGTCTTGTCGCTGGAACTACTACTTGGTTGAAGAAAAACGACCAAATGAATATTATCCAGTTGTCGAAACGGAAGAGGGCACGTTCTTCTTCAATTCAAAAGACCTCTGTATGATTGAATACTTACCAGAGTTAATACGTTCCGGTCTTTCTTCGCTTAAAATTGAAGGTAGAAATAAAAGCGTCTATTATGTCGCAAATATTGTTAGAGTTTATAGAGAAGCTATAGATTCATTCTATAGAGACCCTGAGAATTATGTCTTCAAGCCTGAATGGCTAGAAGAAATTAAAAAAGCGAGCCACCGAGACTTTACTACTGGATTTTATCATCAAAAACCAGATGAAAATGATCAGCATTACAGTAGTAGTTCTTATGTGAGAGGCTTTGACTTTACTGGACTCGTTAAGTCTTATGACCCAGAAACTAAGTTAGCGCTTGTCGAGCAGCGTAACCGCATGGTAATTGGTGACATGCTTGAAGTCATGGGCCCTAACTACTATAGCTATAACCAAACCGTTCGAGAAATGTTTGACAAAGACGGCAAACCGATTGAGGTTGCCCCACATGCACAACAACTAATTTACATTCGAATGGACCAACCGGTAAAGGAACTCAACATACTACGACGTGAAAGAAAGGATGATTAGTTTGAATAGACCGATTCTAATTGGCATTTGTGGGGGGACTGGCTCCGGCAAGAGCACTGTGGCAAAAGCCATCTTTGAATCTCTTCCTGAGAAGAACATCTCTATCATTGAGCAAGATGCTTATTACAGAGATCAAACCCATTTATTAATGGAGGAGCGTGTCAAAACAAACTACGATCATCCGCTAGCATTTGATACTGATTTACTTGTTGAACATATGGCAACCCTTTTAAAAGGTCAATCAATCGAAAAGCCAAATTATAATTTTTCAAACCACACTAGAGAAGAGCTAACCACTACAATTGAAGCAAAAGACATCATTATTCTCGAAGGTATTATGATTCTTGAAGAAAAGCGTCTTAGAGATCTCATGGACATTAAAATCTTTGTTGACACCGATGCAGACGTCCGCATTATTAGACGTATTGTTCGCGACATACAAGAGCGAGGCAGAACACTTGATTCGGTTATTAATCAATACCTGCATACCGTTAAACCTGCTCATGAACAATTTATTGAGCCAACAAAGAAATTTGCTGATTTAATAATTCCAGAAGGTGGCTATAACAAAGTTGCTATAGACATCATGGTTGCAAAGGTTCGTTCAATTGTTAGTGAAAAGTATGCATAGTGAGTTACGTAAATTAATTAGGTAAACCAATTTGTGAAATTATGGACTTGCTTCAAGTTGTTATCTTGAAGCAAGTCCTTTGCTTTATCAATTTATTTTATCATCTCAGAAGGTAGGTATTTAAACATGTACAAACATATTCTTTGGGATTTTGATGGCACACTTTTTGACTCTTACCCCATCATGTCAGGCATTTTTAAAGAAGAACTCAAAATAATAGGTCATGAAGAGCCACTAGAAGAAATAATGAAACAAATGCAAATTTCCATGTCTCATGCCATGCAGCATTATGAAGAAAAATACCAAATAGATAGTATTTTTTTAGCCCGATATAATGAACAACGAAATCTTCAAGAACCCGTAAAGTGCTTACCCTTTGAAGAAATCACAGCACTTTGTAAACACATCTGTGAAACTGGTAGAAAAAACTATCTTTATACCCACAGAGGCAACTCGGCTACTGACATGCTTAAACGTCACGGACTTTATGAGTACTTTTCGGACTTTGTTACCGCTGAACATGGCTTTGAACGCAAACCAAGCCCTAATGCCATTTTGCATCTCATCAAAAAACACGCAATGGATCCTTCTGAATCCCTGATGGTAGGGGATAGGGACCTTGACATGCTCTCAGCTAAAAACGCAGGCATTGATGGTTGTTTTTACAATCAAAAAGGCGTGGAGAGCATCCACGCCGACTATAATATATCTAGTTTTAATAACCTTTACAGCTTAATATAAGTTCAAATCTATTCAAGGTTCGTTTCATTTTCAAAGTGATAAGGCCCAATATAGTCTTCAATACTCATAAAAATATCTTCAGTGCCTTTCCACCAGTTGTTATCTTCTGCATAAGTTTTATTGAGCCACTTAAATGCATTTTCACCTTTTGGGCGTTCACTAAGTGACGCGCGTACCGTTTTTGCAGCTATTTTTGCTGAGTCTTTCAGGTTGGTATTATACTCAACCCAACTATGATAAACATTGAAAGGGTTATTGACAATTAACGCTGCGTTTTCAGAACCTCTTTTAACAAATCCCTGTTCTTGTCCCGTAATTGCAAATAGTAGGGCAGGGTGAACGTCCTCTACAGCGCATATTTCTATGATGGTGCTAAAATAGGGTTCATCGGCTAAAAGTGAATTTTTTCGCTTTAAATAGCCTTGCAAACGTTCTTTATTAATCGGTTCAAAACCTAAGTAACTAGGGTAACCTGCACTGTTACGCGCGACTACAGATTTTACAATTACTTCTAGTTCTCTTGACTTATCGTCTGCCGAAGTAATGAGTATGCATGCGTCCTTAAAGCTAACTTCAACAGGCTTAACAGATGCTTTATACCATAGGCCAGTTGCTGCTAGTCCTGTTATGGTAATAAAATACAAGGCTATCATACCATACCGAATCCGGTATGCTTTCTTAGACGGACTCACAACCACTTCAACAGGTTCAATTACTTCAATCGGTTCACTATATACAATTATCTCCTGAGACGCCTCAGACGGCTCTATCATGAGTTCCTCAGCCAGAGCAGCCTCCCATGCTTTTGCATGAATGAAATCCTCTTGAAGACAAACCCTGATTACTTCCTCATAGGGAAGCGTAAACTCGGTACTCATTAGTATCCAATTTTGGAAATTTGAAATCACTTGCTTTGTTGGCAAGTCTAAGGCTAATAGAATTTGTGCCACATCATAATATGTCAATTTAATCGCTTGATTCGCTTTAAAATGCGTTTCAACAATACAGTTCCTAACCGTACGCTTTACTTGAAAATCTAAACCACGTAAATGCTCATTTAAGTAACCATCTAACTGATCTAGAAATGATTTCTGGAATGAACTACTTAACGTATTCGATTGAGATTGTTCTCTAAGCATAGATAGAACCTGTTCATCGATGATTATTTTATGAGAGAATTGATTCATTTGTAGCACAGACTTCGCTCCTTAAAAAAACATGATCCAAATCACATAATCAGATTATAACACAAAATGCCTTTTTTCGGCTGTTTATATATAATACACTGAAAAAACATACAAATAAATGCTAGATTTCGTTTATAATGCTTGATAAATACACGTGTTTACAGTTAGAATAAGAGTAGGAGTTTCCTTAAGGAAAACGCCTAAGTGAAATGCTTAACTTTTGATATTTAAATTAATAGAAACATATGAAGTACAGCTATAATTGGACGCTTATGCTGTGTGGATGTAGTGGCGTAACCGGCTAATTTTATTGTAAAATTAGCCTTTCTTTATTTCTCAAGGAATTTTGGTTTATATTCCTGAATTAATCGAAAGAGGGCTATGACATGGATCATTACAAAACCCTTAAATTGGGAGATTTGCTAGTCAAGTCAGCAGTTATAACAGAAGAGCAACTAAAAATCGCTTTAGAAATTCAAAAGGAAACCAGACAGAAAATTGGTGAAATTTTAATCGATCAAGGCTATGTCAGTAGCAGACAAATTGTTGAGGTACTTGAATACCAGTTAGGGATTCCACAAGTTGACCTCACAAAGTACAATATAGACCCTGAAATTCCCAAAATTCTTACTGAAGATTTTTCAAGAAAGAATTCAGTACTACCCATTTCAAAATCCGGTATGATTCTTACTGTTGCGATGGCAGATCCACTGAATATTATTTTAATTAATGACTTGGAAATTATTACAGGTTACACCATCGAGCCGAGAATCGCAGAAGAAAAGGAAATAAGAATTGCCATAGACAATGTGTTTAGTAAATCTACAGCAGAACAAGCTGTAGAGGATGTTACAAAGGAGTTCGTCGCACTTACAGAAGACGACTTAGACGAAAATATTCTAAGAGATATAAATAACGCACCCGTCGTACGTCTAGTCAATACCATCATATTACAGGCAGCGAATAGTAACGCCAGCGATATTCATATTGAACCAGAAGAAAATAGCGTACGTATTCGATATAGAATAGATGGTGACTTAATTGACATTATGCGACCTGCCAAACAGACACAGGGCGCTATCATTACCCGAATCAAAATAATGGCAAAACTCAACATAGCTGAGCGCCGCATCCCACAAGATGGACGTATTGAACTTGACATACGCGGCAGAGACTTAGACCTGCGGGTGTCTACTCTACCAACCATCTACGGTGAAAAAATTGTTATAAGAATGCTCGACAGAAGCAACTTCCTAAAATCGTCTA
>JBGSUZ010000500.1:0-5312 GCA_041753235.1 Acidaminobacteraceae bacterium | reverse complement strand
ACCAAGAGAAATAACCGCTATGTCGGCAGTACCGCCACCTATATCAATGACCATGTTGCCATCTGGTTTAGTAATATCCAAACCTGCGCCAATAGCCGCTGCAATAGGTTCTTCAATCAGGAACGTCTTGCCACCGCCTGCTTCAGTTGTTGCGTCGATAACCGCACGCTTCTCAACTTCTGTGACGCCACTCGGTACACACACGATGATTTTAGGCTTAACAAATCTACGTTTGCCGCAAGTTTTATCAATAAAGTGTCTGAGCATTTTTTCAGTCACTTCATAGTCTGAAATAACACCCTCTTTGAGAGGTCTGATGGCAACGATGTTTCCAGGTGTTCTACCCAACATTTTTCTTGCTTCTGCACCGACCGAAAGGACTTGTCCAGTCGATTGGTCAATTGCCACTACTGACGGCTCCTGCAAAACTATGCCTTTGCCTTTAATAAATACCAATACGCTTGCCGTACCTAAATCTATGCCGATTTCTTGTCCCAATCCAAACATGTCTTTTCTCCTCCCGATCTATTCCTCAATGCGTTCAATTTTTGCGCCCAACCCTCTAAGCTGATCAATAATGTCCGCATATCCACGTTCTATATGGTAAATGTTCCCTATCTTTGTCTGTCCTTCTGCAACTAACCCTGCCAAAATTAAAGCGGCGCCAGCTCTAAGATCTGTCGCAAACACATCTGCACCCATTAGCGGTTTGCCACCGTGAACAATAGCTGTATGCTTATCAATATGAATGTCTGCTCCCATTTTTGCAAATTCATCTACATGCATAAAACGATTTTCAAAAACAGTCTCATTCAGATGTGATTTACCCGTAGCAACGGTCATCAATGCCATAAACTGAGATTGTGCATCCGTTGGGAATCCTGGGTAAGGAAGTGTTGTAATATCTACGGCATTGATTTTACCTCTGCCTACAACACGAAGGGTATCATCTGTTTCCTCTACAATAACGCCACACTCTTTGAGTTTGGCTGTAATCGGTTTCAAATGACTCGGTACAACGTTATCAATAATAACATCGCCATTCGTAATTGCTGCTGCCACCATGTAGGTTGCCGCTTCAATTCTATCAGGAATGACCGCATGACGTGTGCCAGTCAACCGTTTAACCCCTTGAATACGGATTGCATCCGTCCCTGCACCCTTAACATTGGCACCCATTTTATTTAAAAAATTGGCTAAGTCGATGATTTCAGGTTCTTGAGCTGCATTTTCAATCGTCGTTTGGCCTTCAGCCAAGACAGCAGCCATCATAATATTTTCAGTCGCCCCTACACTAGGGAAGTCTAAATAGATACTTGCCCCAACTAGTCTTTCTGCATAGATTTCTACGTGATCATTATCAATTTTAATTTCTGCGCCAAGTGCAGCAAATCCTTTTAAGTGAAGGTCAATTGGTCTTGAACCAATTGCACACCCGCCAGGCATCATAATTCTAACATGGCCTTTCCGTCCTAAAATAGGACCCGCAGTAAAGAAAGACGCTCGCATGTTAGACACATATTCATCTGGGGGCGTAATGCTCATAATTTCCGGGATGGTAATTTCCATAACACCACCCTTAATGTCACTAACCTTAGCACCATAAGCACGTAAAATACCTGCCATAAACTCTACATCTCTGAGCTGGGGCACATCATCTAAAATACATTTATCTTCAGCTAAAAGAGCAGCTGCCATAATTGGCAAGACCGCATTTTTAGCGCCATTTACTTTAACTCTACCCTTAAGGGCGCCACTATTTTCTACCAATATTCTAGCCAAGATAAGGAATCCTCCTACGAAAATCTTTTCACAACACAATTGAAGGAAGTCGCTAAAAGCCACTTCCGTTATATTCAAAACTAAAGGCATTATGCATTATGCAGTTCGCCAAACATGCCACGTTGTAAAATTCATAATAAACTTGCACTACACAACATTTTAAAAGATGGCGAAATTATACACTAAAAGCACCATCTTTTCAATCCATTTTATTATATATGATTTACTTATTAACTTCCATAGATTAAACCTGTTTTTAGACGTAATTGCCTAATTTTCATTCTTTTTTTATTTATTTTCCACAATATGTATGCCATTATAGTCTACAGGACTAAAAAAACCACCTTAGGGCGCAGTTAATGCGCCGAAAGGTGGTTTTTAATAAATTTCGTATTACAAACCTTCTTTGCCAGCCATTTTGAGACGATTAAAAGCTCTCTTAAGAGCAATCTCAGCACGTGCTAGATCTGTATGTTTAGCATTTTCAGCCAAACGCGCCTTTGCACGCTCCATAGCCGCCATCGCACGTTCAATATCAATCTCTCCAACCCATTCAGCCGCATCCGTAATCAGCGTTACTTTTGACTCAGAAACAACCATGAATCCACCGGAACATGACGCCGTCTCGAATTCATCGTTTTTCTTAATCTGAATAGAGCCTACGCTGAGAGGTGCTACCATATTTTCGTGGCCTTTGAGAATCCCTATATCCCCTTGCGAGGTGCGGGTAATCAGCATTTCAACCTGATCGTTGAAAAACATGCGATCAGGGGTTACAATTTCTAATGCATAAGTCGAAGCCATCTTTTCACCTCCGTGAAATAGCCGATGGCTACTTCATAGTCTTAGCCTTTTCTACCGCTTCTTCAATGCCGCCAACGAAGAGGAAGGCTTGTTCTGGAAGATCGTCATGAATACCGTCAAGAATTTCTCTAAAGCCTCTGACAGTTTCCTTGATTGGTACGTATTTACCATCCATGCCCGTAAACTGTTCCGCTACGTTAAATGGCTGGGATAAGAATCTTTGAACTTTTCTTGCTCTAGAAACGACAAGTTTATCTTCGTCTGAAAGTTCATCCATACCGAGGATAGCGATGATATCTTGAAGTTCTTTGTATCTTTGAAGAATTTCTTGAACACGTCTAGCTACTTCGTAGTGTTCATGACCAACAACATCAGGAGTCAAGATTCTAGAAACTGAATCCAGTGGGTCAACCGCTGGATAAATACCAAGCTCAGAAATTTTTCTTGAAAGTACTGTCGTTGCATCTAAATGGGAGAACGTTGTTGCTGGCGCCGGGTCAGTTAAGTCATCCGCAGGTACGTAAACGGCCTGAACAGATGTAATTGAACCTCTTTTAGTCGATGTGATACGCTCTTGGAGCGCACCCATGTCAGTCGCCAGTGTTGGTTGATAACCTACCGCAGAAGGCATACGTCCAAGGAGGGCTGATACTTCAGAACCCGCTTGTGTAAATCTAAAGATATTATCGATGAACAGAAGAACGTCTTTACCTTCTGTGTCACGGAAATACTCTGCCATGGTGAGGCCAGTTAAACCTACACGCATTCTCGCTCCAGGTGGTTCATTCATTTGACCGAAAACAAGTGTTGTCTTGTCGATAACACCAGACTCAATCATTTCATGATAAAGGTCATTACCTTCTCTCGTTCTTTCACCAACACCTGCAAATACGGAAAGACCACCGTGCTCTGTCGCGATGTTGTTGATGAGTTCCTGAATCAGTACCGTCTTACCTACACCAGCACCACCGAAGAGACCAATTTTACCACCTTTAGCATAAGGGGCAATCAGGTCAACAACTTTGATACCTGTCTCAAGAATTTCTGTAGAAGTTTCTTGTTCTTCAAATGCAGGTGCCTCTCTATGGATCGGCAAATAATGCTCTGAAACTAGCGGCCCCTTTTCGTCAATGGCTTCGCCAAGAACGTTGATGAGTCTGCCTAGTGTAGGTTTACCTACTGGTACTGTAATCGGAGCGCCAGTGGCAACCGCGTCAATGCCTCTAATTAAACCGTCTGTAGACAGCATCGCAACACATCTTACAGTGTTATTGCCGATGTGCTGTGCTACTTCGACGGTGAGTTTGATCTCGTTATACTCGATCGTGATGGCGTCGTAGATTCTTGGCAGATGGTCTGCGTCAAAGCGAATATCGACGACCGGGCCAATGATCTGAACGATCTTACCAATCATGTGATTCATATCGAGCTCACTTCCTTTCTCACTATTATTTATGTGCGGTTCAGTGCATCTGTCAGGCAGCATTAAGCCACTTGACTATTTGAGTGCCTCTGCGCCGCCAACGATTTCTGAAAGTTCTTGGGTAATTGCCGCTTGACGCGCTTGGTTGAAGCTGAGTACCAGTTCACCAATCATATCGTCTGCGTTATCCGATGCATTTTCCATTGCCACTCGTCTTGCTGCCTGTTCAGAAGCAGAAGACTCTATTAAAGCGCCAAAGATTACACTTTCAATGTACTTTGGTATCACGTAGTCCAGTACCATTTCTGGTGAAGGCTCATAATTCGTGAAGCCACTGCGTTTTGAAGCAATGCTATCTTCTACACCATCGCCGGAAACCGGTAATAATTGAATTATTTTAGCCTCTTGTGAAATGGTGCTGTTCATCTGAGTGTATACCAATTTGATTTCATCCACTTTTTCGTTAGCAAACCACTTAAGAGAAGTTCTTGCTATCTCCTGAGCATGAGAATACTGTGGATTCTCAGAGATATGAATATAATCTTTCAGCACTTCAAAATCATTTTTGCTGAAGAAATCTCTGGACTTACGTCCAACGGTTAGCATCGCCGCCTTAGATCTGTCTTGCATATCCTCCAAGACAAGTTTGATGGCATTGTTGTTATAACCGCCACATAGACCTCTATCACCTGTAATGACAATATAAAGCGTTTTATTCACTTCTCGTTTGGTCAGGTATTTGTGCTTGAGGTTCTTCTCCGAACGCAATAACTCCTGAATCGTACCATAAACCGTATTAAAATAAGGTTCAGCCGATTCTAATCTGTCCTTTGCGCGCTTGAGTTTTGCAGTGGACACAAGTTCCATGGCTTTGGTGATCTGCATCGTGCTGTTGATGCTCTTAATTTTGCGCTTTATATCGCGCGTCCCCATACCTGCCATTGATTCGGTCCTCCTAACGGATTTGTCTTAACCTTGCCGCCGTAGCTGCACAGGTCTCAGTCATTAAACGATACTTAGTTGATCAACATCGACGCTGAATTGCGCTTTGAAGGCTGCAATTGCCGCTTCAAGATTCTTGATAATATCGTCATTCAAATCCTTAGTTTCCCTAATAGCAGTACCAATTTCAGAATGTTGTTCATTCAAATAGATGAGGAATTCTTTTTCAAAGCGTTTGATTGCATCCACTGGAATATCCATTAAATGCTTGCTAACAACGGTATAAATGATCATAACTTGATCTTCAACTGTCATCGTATCATTTTGATTTTGCTTCAGGATTTCCATCAGCCTAACCCCA
>JBGSUZ010000499.1:0-5914 GCA_041753235.1 Acidaminobacteraceae bacterium | reverse complement strand
AATATTGATACTGCCGAATACGATGATGGTCATTAGTTATTGGTTATTGGTTATTAGTTGTGAGTTGTGAGTTGTGAGTTGTGAGTTATTAGTTATTGGTTGTTGGTTGTCAATTAATTGTTGGTTGTGGTTGTCCTGAACTACTAAAAATTTTAAAAGCTCAAACTCTCTGAGTGTCAGTTCAATAATCTCACCACTTTTAGCAACTTCATATCGATCTAAATCAATTCTTAAATTGCCCGTCTCAATGACTGCCTCGCCATCTTCTTCTGGTATTGGTGCAATTTCAGCACGACGAATATTGGCTTTGACCCGCGCAATCAACTCACGCATCCCAAACGGTTTCGTAATGTAGTCATCTGCCCCTAGCTCAAGACCAAGCACCTTATCAACTTCCTCTTCTTTTGCTGTCAGCATGATAACAGGTGTTGCAAATTGCTCGCGAATCTTTCGAAGCACCTGAAAACCATCTAGTTTTGGAAGCATGACATCCAGTAATACTAAGTCTGGCTGAGACTGCTTAACCTTAGCAACTGCCTCTTCACCATCGTAGGCAGTAATGACATTAAAGCCCTCTTTTACTAAGTTAAACTTAATGATGTCTGAAATCGGTTTTTCATCGTCTACTACTAGAATTTTTCTATTGTTCATAAGACTCACCTCTCATAATTTCCGCTTGTGTCCACTGGGACACACCTAATTTAATAATAGCCGTATTCAGGCTAACTGTCCATCTAATGCCTAGAACTAAAATTTTATTGTAATAAAAAGGACATGAAGCACGCTTCATGTCCTGAATTTATATTATTATTGGTCAATGCCTAACGTACGTAATTTAAAGGATTTACCGTTGAGCCATTTTTAATGACTTCAAAGTGAAGATGTGGTCCGGTACTTTTACCTGTATTACCACTATTCGAGATCTTTTGACCTTTGAAAACCTTGTCTCCGACATGTACTATCAATTTGCTATTGTGTGCGTATCTTGTTTTTATGCCATTACCATGGTTAATCAAAATTTGATAACCGAACTCGCCGTTATAGCTTGCTAGTTCAACTACACCGCCATCTGCTGCATAAACAGGTGACCCTACTGGCATACTCCAATCAACACCTTTATGCATGCGGCCCCATCTTCTGCCGTAGCCAGAAGAGAAGGTACCTCTCGAAAACGGTTTTGCTAAACGACCCGAAGCCGCTGTACTCGGTTTTGATTTCGTACCCTTTGCAACTAATTGCTCTTTTGGGTTTGAAACAATCTGTTCTGAAACGACTAAGCGTTTAACTGCCACACCATTTTCTTTTACGAGCTTTGCCACAATAGATTTCTTACCTGAATTTCCGACTACCGATACCTTGATTTGGCCCTTGTAGAGCTTGCTATCATCCTTGTAGCGAACTGTATAGGGAATTTCTTCGTTGTAAGTAACAGATTCAACTGTACAAAGCGTCAACAATGGTTTTGCTACCATAAGACTGACCTTGTCTCCTGCTCGAATACGCTCAGGCACTAAGTTAGGATTTGCTTTAATGAGATTGTCCACGCTGATACCATATTTCGTAGAGATTCCCCAGAAACTCTCACCATCAGCAACGGTGTGAATTTTCTCAACATCTGTT
The DNA here is from genome assembly GCA_041753235.1 of Acidaminobacteraceae bacterium. Taxonomy (GTDB): domain Bacteria; phylum Bacillota; class Clostridia; order Peptostreptococcales; family Acidaminobacteraceae; genus JBGSUZ01. The sequence goes on along the minus strand of JBGSUZ010000499.1, from coordinate 4,294 downwards.
CCTTTTGTAATTAAATTGAGTACAGATTCTGTACTGCCGAACCCTTTGAAAAATGCCGCTTGTTTACGTGAAGGCTCTGTTGCAACCCCTTCTTTGTAATAAGATTCTTCAACATTTGGACCCAACTTAAATTGCTTTTTAAAAACATCTAGAGTACTTGCAATATCTGCTTCCTTTGCGAAAAAAGCCACTTCATTGCCATTAATTTTTAACGTATAACCATCGAAAGCTAGCGCTCTGTAGGTGTCTACTTGCTCTAATGCAGTTGTAAGAATAAATGGCTGTGTCCCTTTAACAATACTGCGGTCTGCAATAATCGTCTTTGGCGCTTGTGGTTTTTCCGCCGGCTTGTTTACCGCTGCTCTATCATTGGTATAAGCTTCAGTAGGTATTACTGATTCAACAGCCTTATGCTGCTCTTTAACTTCAGGAAGGCCAAGGGCCATTTGTGCTTCCGAACTTCCAAGTTCCACTTTTTGATAGGCAAATATGCCTGAAGTGAAGACGAGTGCACCTGCAACTGTGAGTGATGTCAATTGTTTATAGTCAGTCATTGCCTTTTTTGCGAAAGAATTTTCCTGTGTCACGGATGATTTTCTGAAATCATCGAGTTTTGCTAGCGTCGCTTGGCTCAGCTTACCGAAAGACTTTTTTAAGTCTTGGCTTCTTTGAGCAGCGCGCTTCTTGATCTCGTTTAGATTCATAATAACGCTCCTACGTTTCGAATTTTTGTGAAGTCCCTATGAGCGATTGGATTGCCCGCATATAGATGAAACTTCTCTGCTATTTTATGAAGTATTTAGTCACTTCCGTCATGCATATTTAATGTATTTGTAATAATACAATTCTCAGTATAACATAAGTCAAGTCTATAATTCATTACAAAATGAAAAATAAATTTGATATAATGGTATTGAGGCTGATTTCACATCGTCTTAGACATTGAAACAGCTAGAAAGCGAGGAAATAAAAAATGGGGTTCAAAAAACAGGTTGAAACGATAGATTTTGGAACTATTTCCATAGAAAATATATTTATTAATGATTTTATGCCTACAGCTAACGGAACTTATGTGAAAGTCTACCTTATTGGCTATAAGTATGCCAATGACGGCAATATCACACTAGATATATCCAATTCAACTGTTTCAAAACATTTATCGGTTCCTATGGAAGATGTTTTAAATGCCTGGGACTTTTGGGAAAAAAGAGGCATTATTAAAAAACATAAGATTAGTGATGCACTCGGCGACTACGACGTTGAATTTCTTTCATTAAGACAGCTCTATATAGACAACAATTTTTCACAAAAAACCGCCGAGCCTTCTAAAAAGGCAAGTCTAGATGACTTAATTGACAGTACTAAAAACCCTGAGCTTAACGACATGTTTTATCAAATAGACCAACTCATGCGTCGTCAACTGCAACCCAAGGAACGTCAAGAAGTCCTCACTTGGATTTACGACTTCCATCATTCACCTGCGCTTATTCTCAAGGCATTCCTTTTCGCCATTGAGGTAAAAGGCATTAAAAACCTCAACTACACGAAGAGCATCTTAACCCACTGGTACGACCAAGGTGTGATCAGCCCTGAGGACGCAGATCGGTACATGGAAACAGACAGCAAATCCTACGCGGTTTACCGTGCGGTTTATAAAACCCTAGGCTTCACCAATCGAACCGTCAGTGCTGGCGACAAGGAACTGATTGACAAATGGCTACAGACCTACGGTCTAAGTTTAGAATTTATACTGGCGGTCTTAAAAGAGCGCTCTACACGCACCTCAAACGTCAACATGAAGTACATGGACGCTGCCATAACTGACCTCTATCAACGGGAAGTTCGCAGTCTCAGCGCCTTTGAAGAAGACCTCAAGCGGCAACAACAAGTATTAAATGAAAAGAAAGCACAGCGCAGTACAGATGAGAACAAAGGGACAGCTTCTAAAGCTGCTGTGAACAAGAATCGCTTCCACCAATTTGAGCAAAGCAAAAGTGACTATACAGACAAAGACCTTGAAAAACTGTTGAGAAATCGGAGGTAACCATGAAGCCTTATTTTAGAGAGATTATGGACCAATACCAGCTTCGTCGCGACCAAGCCGAGCGTGAACAGCGCTATAGAATGAAGGAAATATACGACTTTATCCCACGCATCAAAGACATTGACAATGAGATTGCCCGTGCTGGTATGGGGATGGCTAAATTAGCACTCCAGTCAGGTGTATCGCTTGAAGAGGGCCTTAAGTCTTTAGAAGTAACCATCAAAGCCTTAAAACGTGAAAAAGCCTTATTGCTAACGGAAAATAATGTCCCCCTCAGCTTCTTGGAAGTTCAATACCGCTGTGACCAGTGTAAAGACTCTGGTTACCTCGAAGGGGGCGTCATGTGTAAATGCCTGCATCAAGAACTCATAGGCAGAGCTTATAAAATGTCTAATCTAAGCGATGTTTTGGCACGAGAGAACTTCAGTACATTTGATATTGGCTTCTTCTCTAATGAACCTTTTGAAAAAGAATCCATACCACCTCGTGATAATATGCGCCGTATTCTTGGCGAATGCGAAGGCTATGTCCTTAATTTTGGTCAAACAGAGGAGAACCTACTTTTCTATGGCCCTACAGGTCAAGGCAAGACATTCCTGTGCAACTGCATCGCCAAAGCGCTTTTGGACCAAGGTCAAACAGTCATTTATCAAACGGCTTTTAACTTAATTAAGACACTGGAAAAACAGCGTTTCTCACAGGAGGCTGACAAAGATGCCCTCGGCTATCAATATTTATTTGACTCAGATTTACTAATTATTGACGACCTAGGCACTGAGTTTGTGAATACCTTTAGTACGCTAGAACTTTTCAACGTACTGAATACGCGCCTGCTCAATAAAAAAAGCACAGTTGTCTCTACAAATCTGAGCCCTAGCCAGCTTAAGGAAACTTACAGCGAGCGGATTAGTTCCCGCCTTTTTGGGCATTACCACTTCCTTTATTTCTATGGGAAAGATTTACGATGGGAAGTATAAAAACCTTATATTTCAGCGAATCATCAGAATATTAGGAACACAAATCCGAACAGAATTTAACAGTTCACTTTGCACAAATTATGATACAATTATGTTGGTTGGCACACAAATCACAGGGGGGTATCCTTATGTCAAAGGCAGTAAATTTAGACTGGAGTACTTTAGGGTTTAGCTACATCAAAACAGATTATCGCTACATTGCAACATGGAAAGATGGCGCTTGGAGCAAGGGTGAGTTGGTTGAAGACAATCGTCTATTAATCAGCGAAGCTTCAACGGCACTTCACTATGGTCAGCAATGCTTCGAAGGCTTAAAAGCTTATCGAACAAAAAATGGCGAAATTCAAATGTTCCGTCCTGACCAAAACGCAAAGCGTATGAACGCTAGCTGCAGAAGAATTCTCATGCCTGAGATTTCTGAAGAGCAGTTTATCGATGCTTGTGCACAGGTCATCAAAGCAAACGAACATTTCATTCCACCATATGGTACAGGTGGCGCACTTTACTTAAGACCATTCCTCATTGGCGTGGGCGACAACTTAGGCGTTAGACCAGCACCAGAATTCATGTTCTGCGTGTTTGCTGTTCCAGTAGGCGCTTACTTTAAAGCAGGTCTTGCACCAGTTAACTTCACAATTGCAGACTATGACCGTGCGGCTCCTTATGGCACTGGTGCTGCAAAAGTTGGCGGTAACTATGCAGGTAGCCTTATGCCTCACGAATTGGCAGTTAAAAAAGGTTTTGCGGATTGTATCTACCTTGATCCAGCAACGCATACAAAAATTGAAGAAGTCGGCGCAGCTAACTTCTTTGGTATTACTAAAAACGATGAATTCATTACACCAATTTCTCCATCAATTCTTCCAAGTATCACGAAGTACTCACTCATGCACTTAGCTGAGCACTACTTGAACCTTAAAGTAATTGAAAGAGATTGTCCAATCGATAATATCGATGAGTTCAAAGAAGCTGGTGCTTGCGGTACAGCAGCAGTTATTACACCAATCGGCGGCATTTCTTACAAAGATCAGCTTCACGTCTTCCATAGCGAAACAGAAGTTGGCCCTGTAACAAAGAAACTCTATGATACGCTTACTGGTATCCAGTATGGCGATGTAGACGCACCAGAAGGTTGGATTGTAAAAGTTAAATAGTAATCGAGTAGGAGGCTGACGATTAATTCGTCAGCCGTCCTCTCACACCACCGTACGTACCGTCCGGTATACGGCGGTTCGTTAAACTAACTGTACTTTCTTGTACATTGTAGACATGC
>JBGSUZ010000498.1:0-8236 GCA_041753235.1 Acidaminobacteraceae bacterium | reverse complement strand
ATCTTTATTTTCTTCGTAAGGCCATTGATTTTACCTACTATGTGTTTCGTATCCGTCCGAACGATGAAGTCCCATTTATAGAAGGCTTTTAGACCTGGAAGCACATCAACTTGTTCAAGTTCATGATTTCCTGAAAAATGTGACTTCAAGTAGGCCGTTACACGATGTTTGGTAAAACGCCTTACGACTAAATAACAAACCAAAATTAGTGTAACGCTTACATACCCATACCAGTGTTCTGGTCTAAAGAAAATCAAGTATAAGGCCAGTACCGAAACCATAGGATCATAGAGCGTCAATAGACTTAACTTTCGCTTTTTGCCAAAAAGCATGGCGCCATAAGAATTCATCATATCAAAGACGGTATGAGACAAACCACCCATAAAAGTCCAAAACCAGACTTGCCACCACGGGAAGTCTGCAAACCCAAAGCTTAGAAGCACAGTGATAAGCCCCGCACCAATTGCTAATATCGGCACAGAGTGGCTAAACCCACGATGGTGTTTTAAGTAACTCATTTCGTCTTTAAAAAGACGAATTACCACATCTAAGTCTGGTGCCATAGCCCCTAAGGTTGCACCTACTGTAATTGCACTGTGAATGCTTGGTGATTGACCCGAAAAAGTTGAGAGTGCCATACCGATAACGCCGTGAGTAATTGGATCCATTAATTGCTCCTTTTCTAAAAGTGGCCTATTGCTTCTGGTAGCCTTCTGACCCGATAAAGTACACGCTTGTATGTGCCTTAATGGCTTTGATCTGCTCTGGTGTCAGTAAACGCTTGTCTACTACTACCCCATACACTGCATTTGTTTTTAGGAAACTAATGACCTCATCAGTCTTATTTGGCACTTTATTGAGGTCTAACATGACATTTTTAACTTCTAAATAGCTAAGTCGATTGTACTCGTCTAGGCTGTTAACCTTATACACAAAGCGGTCTTTTGCATCATCGTAATGGTCATACATGTATTTTGCAAAATCAACACCTCTATTGCCAGCATCTACAACTATTTGAACGTCCTCATGAGCACTGAGCCAATCGAGAACTCTTCTAATATTCAGTTGTGTCAACTCATTTCTTAATTTTCCCGTCATAAAACTACTCATGCTTTGATCACTCAGCGGTGTTTCAAAAATCTCATTGGTAAGTGACCAGTCTTTGACTGCTACTAAATTATCATCTTCCGTCCAGTTGAACGTTAGCCCTATGGTTTTGACATCCTGCTCATAAGTACTTGTTAGGGCTTCTAGTGAATTTGTGCCCACTAGTCCGTTAATGAGACCACCGTCGGTCGGAATATACTTAGGGGTAGACTCTGCTACTACTTCATTTTTAGGGTGATACTGGTTGCCAGTATATTTAGTTGCATTCACTAACAAATTATTGTCCATAATGAATTTAGCTTTATTAAAGTCTTCTTTAACTTTATTGTGCATGCTGAGGCAAAGGTTTACATCGACTGGCGCATAAGTTTTACGGTCATAGGCTTTTGAATTTTCAAAGACATAGTCATTGGACATTTCAAAAATGTACTTGTCGTTGATAAACGAGCCATAAGTTGCATAAATTTGGAAAGCTGCATAACTTTCTTCCACTTTGGTGTTGTTCAAATCTTTTCCAAAAATCAAGTAGTTGTCGTTTGCAATTCCTAAAATATTCATGATGGTTGGTAAAAAATCAATTTGAGTGCCTATAGTTTTGACAGTCTCTTTGGCCCCCGAATCCGGTACATGGATTATCAGAGGAATGTGGAGCATTTCATCGCTTAAATAAGGTTTTTGAAGGATGTCCTCCATAATTTGGTTGGATTCTTCATCGCTTCGAATCAACCCATGATGGTCGCCATAAAAGACAATAACCGAATTGTCATAAAGGCCATTGGCTTTAAGTTCATCTATCAAGAGCCCAATCGCTTCATCTGTGTAGTTAACCGCTTCTAGATAATCTCCAAACAAAGTGCCTACATGCTTTTCAAGCAAGTTGATTTTTTGATGTTCTTTTGGCATTTGGTACGGGTGATGATTGGTCAGAGAGATCATAAAGCTATAAAACGGCTTTTCATTCCCTTTTAGAAACTGTACATTTTGTGTGAAAAATTCTTTATCGTTAAGTCCAAAACCAATGGGTTCTGTGATTGTATAATCCTCTTCACTGTAAAAACGCTCAAATCCTTGTGAGGGGTAGGCGAGTTCTCGATTCCAAAACTCCGGCTTATAGCCGTGGAACACATAGGCACTATAACCGTGATCCCTCAGTTGTAGAGGCAATCCCCTATAAGCGTTATCGGTATAAAGCGTATAGGACTGACCATATACGGTCGGATATATTCCATTGTTAGTTGAAAATTCTGCATCTGAAGTATTCCCCATGCCAAGTTGTTCATAGTAGCTGTCGTAATACAAAGAGTTATCTTGTATCAGCTTGTTGAGGTTTGGGGTAAGTTCCTGTCCATTATACATTCTATTAATGACAAAGTTCTGAAAAGATTCCAGTTGCACAACTATTAGATTTTTACCTTTTCCTATGCCGTAGTATTTTTGCTTTTTAAGTGCTTTAGTATCTGTATATAATTTGTTGCGGTAGTTGATTTCGCTGACAATGTCGATGTTGTCCATGTTAACGTCCTCGTTGTTCACAACTGCCTTGACTACATCTTGAACATGGAAGCTGAAGAACTCTCGTTTTGCTATATTGTCAGAATAAGCAACTCTAAAAGGTGTTATGACCAAAACAATTGCTAGAACTGCTGGTATTAAAGATAATACTTTATAATTTATTTTAATATCCATACGTTTTTTCGAAACGAATACAATCATGCCTATCCAAAGGGGTAAGTCAACAAGTGCTATGAAATGATGGATTGTTAACAGTTGATTAATACTGCTTTTGACATCGCCAACAACGCCCATCTGCTGTAATAGTATGACTGAGGCTCTGGCATTGAATTGTTTGAAATACACCACATCTACTAAAAAAATGATTGAAAATACAGTGTACATTAATAAAAATAAAATACTGCCTTTTGTTTTGAATGCTTTGTTAAGCAGCAAAAAGATCCAAATAGAAAAAACAACCGTGAGTATAACAGGTATTGCCAAACCACCAGGAGTTTGAACCATGTTGTAATACACTGACCATTTAAAGGCCATCACAGCTGCCACTATAAAAATAAAACTATAAAACTTCTTCATTTCAAACACTCCATATATGCCTATATCAACCTAGGGTATTCATTGCTATTACTTCCTAAAGTATATATGATTCTGTGAGAAATTCAATGTTTTGTAGAGCGAATTTATGATTTTATTAGCTAAAAATTTAAATTGACTCAATTAGAAATTGAGAACGCAATCAAAGCGTAAGATCGTCAACATATATATATGCCGACGATCTCATCTTCAACTTTTAAATTTACATATTCACCATTTTGTGTCAATAACCCTCATGCCTCATTTGATTAGAACCGTTTTTACCAAATCAGCAGAAACAATATAACGTTCTGGTGCATTGCCTATAAAGTGGAATGGGTAACAGGTGGTCAACGTCAGAACAGCATGGTCGGTTGGTACAATCACGGTTCTGTCATCTTTGTGGACAATTCGAGTGCCAGTCACCTCATAAGTAAATGCGCCATATGACGTTTTCACAATCAGTGCATCTCCGATTTTTAGCTCTCCAATTCTCCTGAAGACCGTATCTCGATGACCTGAAATAACACAGTTGTCCGACACACCCGGCATAACACTTTGAGAAAAGTGACCAACACCTATTTTTAACGACTCATCCGTCGTACCCTCAACAAGTGGTAACTTCCGTTTCAAAACAGGTATTTCCAATCGACCTATTCTTTCACCTTCTTTGAAGGCCATATGTGGCAAAGATTGATTCTTTGTAGGCAAATGCTTTGTAGGTAAATGCTTGATTGGCTCTAACTTCACCTCATGACTCACCACATCTATAAGGTTCGGAATTCTGTAAAGTCTCGACTCAACAGAGGGCGGTTCTGAAGCGTCCATTGAATCATCCATCGAATCCTCAACTGGTGTTCCAATGTTGAACAAAGCCCATGAAACACTTCCAAAGCCAATAATTAATAGACTAAGAGATAAAACTGTCATTAAAGATTTTTTACCCCTAGTTCCTTTCGAACTATTCATAACGTCTACTATATTTCCAGACAGCAACACCGAGTAACATTAAAGCGATACCTCCAAGAAGGAGATTGTACCAAGGTGAGGCTGTAATCGGAAGGACACCACCACGAACTGTCTGGATGACATTTAATTGATTGACTGTTGGTTGAGTGACAATAACGGTTGCAACTGCAATATCACTAGCAGTCATACCATTAGCTTCACCTTTTACTGTAACAGTATTTGTCTCAGTCTTTGTGAGTAGGATTTTGCTGTTATAAGTCCACGTTTCATTTGCCTGTAAGATTTTGTCATCATTCGTATCGCCTGAAACATAGTTCACCAGACTGACTTTATCATCTGCTATAACAACATTGCTCACTGGTTCGACACCTGGGTTGGTCACTTTATAAGTGTACACGACTGTACCTTTTCCAGAAATAAGTGCCAAAGGATTTGGAATTTTTGTAACGTTAATGAGTGGTGGATAAACTACCTCTGATGGACTATTCGTTACAATAACAGTCGCATTCGCGACATCAAAGGCGGTCATGCCATTTCCAGTACCTTTTGCAGTCACGGCATTTGTTGTGGTCTCTGTAAGGGTTGCTGTTGACGTATAAATCCATGTTTCTCCTAATTCTAACTTTTTGTTTTTATTGGTATCACCTGAAATATAATTCACAGTACTTACTTTATCATCTGTGACACTTATATTACTTAACACTACATTTACAGGATTGGTCACTTTATAGGTGTAGGTAACCTTGCCTGCTCCAGAAGTCAATGCAAGTGGACTTGGTATCTTCGTCACGTTGATGAGTGGTGGTTGCAACGCACCAGTTGTGACATTTCTGCTATTTGTACTATTCCCGCTATTCCCACTACTAGCACTACTTACAACACTCGGAGGCACCGGTATGTCGTTATTTGTAATAGTAATAGTTTTGTCAGCACCAGCCGCAAGGGTGATATTGCCACCCGCATCGCTGTCACCAGTAATCACCGCAATATATCCTGAAACAGGATCTTCACTGATGGTATATGTACCAGCTGATAAGGAATAAGTTGTTCCTGGTGCTTCTGCTCCTACTTTTGGACTTGTCGCAACCTCTATACCTCCAGCCTTGACGTGAAGGTTGAAGTTGGCTGCTGTTGAAGTACGACCATCGTCGTTTACGACATGTTTAATGACATGTAAAGTTGCTAAGGCAAGTGGATGATCATCATTAGTAATGGTAATTGTCTTGTCATCCCCTGGTGCTAATGTAATATTTCCACCGCCATCACTATCACCAGTATAAGTTGCAGTATATCCTGCAACTGGATCTTCAGTCACTGCATAAGTACCCGCGGCTAAAGTGTAAGTTGTTCCAGGTGCTTCTGCTCCTACCACTGGACTTGTGGCAACATCCACGCCACCAGATTTTACGTGAAGGTTGAAGTTAGCTGCTGTTGAGGTACGACCATTGTCGTTTACGACATGCTTAATGACATGTAAGGTTGCCAAAGCAAGTGGTTGATCATCATTAGTAATGGTAATTGTCTTATCATCACCTGCCGCTAATGTAATATTGCCACTGCCATCACTGTCGCCTGTATAAGTTGCTGTATATCCGGCAACCGAATCTTCAGTCACTGCATAAGTGCCAGCGGCCAAGGAATAGGTTGTTCCCGGTGCTTCTGCGCCTGCTGTCGGACTTGTCGCAACATCTGCGCCTCCGGTCATGACATGAAGGTTGAAGTTTGCCGCCGTTGATGTACGACCATTGTCATTTATGACATGCTTAATGACATGAAGCGTTGCCAAAGTAGGCGCAACATCAGCACAGAGGCCATTCATAATGGTGTTATTGTCCAACGTAACTGCGCCATTTCGTGCTAAAAGTTGACCTTGCACTGCAGCACCCGTATTCGCCGTAATGGAGGTTAATGCTAAGATATGCCCTACAAAGTTTGAGTTGGTTCCCAAAGTCGCTGAACTGCCTACTTGCCAGAAGGTACGACAGTACCGAGCGCTGTTGATGAGATTTACATTACTATTAGCCGCTGTAATCAGCGTGGAGGCGGTTTTAAATATAAAAACGCCGTTAGGGTCACCTTGTGCATCTAGGGTTAATGTACCTGTAATTTGGAAGGTCCCATCTGCTGAGTCATATACGCCGGGAGTCAAAGTTGTTCCACCAAGTTCGGTGGCAATACGAGTTACTGGTGTTCTTCCCGCAGCATCATCATAAGCAATTACCAAGTCAGCTTTAGCCAAAGTGGCTGCTGCATCCGCCAGATGTACTGTTCCAGTTGTCGTTACACTCGCTTGACCTGTGAAGGTTCCTGTGGGTGCACTACCAATATCACCACCAGCATCGCCATTGATGGTTGTTGTTCCGGTATTGGTGATGCCTGAACCTGCCAAAACTGCATAACTAGACGTTGTTCCAAGATTCACTGTTGGTTGGGCTGCAAAACTGACCATAGGTGTAGACGTGATAATGACCATTAATAATGTTAAAAAAAGTGCTATGAATCTTATTTTACTTACTTTTTTCACGAATAACTCTCCCCTTTCATGGGACATCCAATAAAATGTTGAATTCCACACTATTTTGAATTTTTACCCCTTTGTCAATTCATTAAACGATTAGTACTAAGCTGCATTATTCATAACGTCTACTATATTTCCAAACTGCAACTCCTAATAGCATTAAAGTAACACCTCCGAAAAGGAGATTATACCAAGGTGTGGCTGTCATCGGAATGACACCACCCAGCATTGTATGGACGACATTCATATTGGCTACATTGGGTTGGGTGACTATAACTGTTGCGACAGCGATATCAATAGCCGTCATACCATTGGCTTCACCTTTTACTGTAACAGTATTTGTCTCAGTCTTTGAGAGCGTTATTTTGCTGTTATAAGTCCAGGTTTCATTTGGCTGTAGGATTTTGTCTTTATTCACATCGCCAGAAACATAGTTCACCAGACTGACTTTATCATCCACTATAACAACATTGCTCACTGGTTCCACACCTGGGTTGGTCACTTTATAAGTGTACACGACTGTACCTTTTCCAGAAATAAGCGCCAAAGGATTTGGAATTTTTATAACGTTAATGAGTGGCGGATAAACCACCTCTGCCGGATTATTAGTTACAACAACTGTCGCACTGGCAACATCAAAGGCGGTCATGCCGTTGCCATTACCTATTGCAGTTACAGCATTTGTTGTGGTTGCCGTAAGGGTTGCTGTAGAAGTATAAATCCATGTTTCACCAAATTGCAATTTTTTGTCTTTATTGGTGTCACCAGAAACGTATTTCACGGTACTTACTTTATCATCAGTGACACTGATATTACTTAACAATACATTTACAGGATTGGTCACTTTATAGGTATAAGTAACCTTTCCTGCACCAGAAGTCAATGCAAGCGGATTTGGTATCTTCGTCACATTGATAAGCGGTGGTTGCAACGCACCAGTCAGGGTACTTCTACCGGTCCCACTAATGGCGCCACTCGCTTCACTCACACTACTTACACTACCTACACTACTTACGCTACTCGGTGGTATTGATATGTCGTTATTCGTAATGGTAATTGTTTTGTTAGCACCCGCCGCTAACGTAATCTTGCCACCTGCATCACTATCTCCTGTAATCACCGCAATATACCCAGAAACAGGATCTTCACTGATGGTATATGTACCCGCAGGCAAAGAATAGGTTGTTCCCGGTGCTTCAGCACCAACTTTTGGACTTGTGGCAACCTCTATACCTCCAGCCTTAACGTGAAGTTTAAAGTTTGAAGCTTTAGAGGTACGACCATTGTCATTTATGACATGCTTAATGACATGCAGGGTTGCCAGTGGCAGTGGTTGATCGTCATTGGTGATGGTAATTGTCTTATCGTCACCTGATGCTAACGTGATACTGCCACTAGCATCACTGTCCCCAGTATAGGTTGCGGTATATCCTGCAACAGTATCTTCAGTAATTGAATATGTACCAGGCGCCAACGAGTAGGTTGTTCCCGGCGCTTCCGCACCTACCTTGGGACTTGTCACAACATCTATGGCTCCAGCCTTGACGTGAAGGTTAA
>JBGSUZ010000497.1:0-7630 GCA_041753235.1 Acidaminobacteraceae bacterium | reverse complement strand
CCACTACCGCCTGAATCACCCCGGGGTCAACTTCTTTGAGCGCGCCTTCGACCACTCTCGCCACAAACGGGGCAGCGCCTATAGCGAGTGGTACAATTGTCGCCGTCGTCCCGATGGTCGTTCCCACGATCAAACGGGATAAAGGGAAAAGGAGTATCATCAAAATGATGAAAGGGAAGGATCTTAGGACGTTTACGACGCTATCCAGCAGCGCAAATCCCTTCGGATGGGGGTTCAGTCCGCTTTCGTGCCAAAGCACTAAAACGATACCGAGGGGTGCTCCCAAAAGAAAGGCAAAGACCGTTGACAGGGTGATCATATATATAGATTCCCAAGTGGGAAGCCATAACAATTGAATGAGTTCGTTAATCATAGTAATTCCTCCTAATGTGTGGGTTATGAAGTTTTCTGATACAGTTGTGCAGCCTCATTGCCGAGTATTTCAGAGACTGGGCCAAGAGCGGTGACTTTGCCACCAGCCATTACAGCAACTCTGTCACAGATACTTTCAACGACATGGAGCTCGTGGGTAATTAACACGATGGTAATGCCAAATGCTTGATTGATTTTCTTTAAGAGCTTTAAAATATTTTGTGTGGTGAGCGGGTCGAGCGCACTGGTCGCTTCATCGCATAAAAGAATCTTAGGGTTGCAAGCGATGGCTCTTGCAATAGCAACACGTTGTTTTTGACCGCCACTGAGCTGTCTGGGACAGGCACTTAGCTTGTCTTCAAGATCTATCCACTTGACCAGTTCACTAACGCGGGATTCAATATCTGATTTTGACCAGCCTAGATTTTCAAGCGGGAAGGCGATGTTGCCTTTAACGGTGCGACTATTGAGTAGATTGAAGTGTTGAAAAATCATGCCTATGTTTTGACGCATTTTCAACAATTCTTTTGGCTTTAAACTACTCACGGAAGTGCCATCTACAATGACCTCTCCTGAACTAGGTGATTCAAGACCATTGATACATCTAAGTAATGTTGACTTGCCAGCACCACTTAAACCGACAATACCAAATATTTCGCCACTGGAAATGTCAAAGCTCACCTGATCAACGGCTTTAAGTGAACTGGTTTTAGATGAATAAGATTTAACTAAATTTTGAAAAGATATCATATTATGGGCCTCCTAGAATATAAAAAAACCTCAAAGCAAATGTTGAGGTTTCAACAGCTTATCTTTACGAATAAATCGCAGGAATTGGCACCACGTCGTTAGACAGGTTGCCGGGCGTCATTGAGCCAGTCTCTCAGCCACTCTGGATAAAGGGTATTTAGTTGGGATTATGTGTGTAAATCAATGATAAACGTTTTGAAAACAATAAAAAAGCTTCCTCATCTGCGATGAGAAAGCTCTGCTTTCAGAATTTTATTCTCATCGGTGTTAGCAGGTCCACCTTGCACTTTCAGCAGGTTGGCACGGGGTCACTGAGCTAACTCTCTCTCCCGACTCTTGATAAAATGAATGCGTTATTAACTTGTATTGAATGTTACCATAGAAAAAAACACTTGGCAAGCGATTATTTTTGGAAAATCTATTTTTTTAAGTTTACAGATGGGTTAAAATTGGTATTAGAGATAATAAGAACCCAGTATAATGACGAGTAAAATGAGGCTATCGTCGCTGTTACAGTAATAGAATGAGGGGGACACAATGGCAAAAACTATATTAGTCGTCGATGACGCATTATTTATGAGGAAAATGTTAAGAGATATATTAACTCAAGCAGGTTATGAAGTAGTTGGTGAAGGTGAAGATGGTGAAGATGGTGAAGATGGTTACAAGAAATACAAGGAATTAAAGCCTGATTTAGTGACCATGGACATTACAATGCCCAATATCAGTGGACTTGAGGGCGCCAAAAAAATTGTAAGTGAGTTTCCTGAGGCAAATATACTTATGTGCAGTGCGATGGGTCAAGAAAGCATGGTTGTAGAATCTGTTGTTTCTGGAGCAAAGGGTTTTATTGTTAAACCATTTAAGGCAGATAAGGTCATTGACTCGGTTCAAAAACTTATTGGAACACCGTAGACAGCTATCATTTTAAACATATAAAAGGCCAAGTTCTAAAATGAGAACTTGGCCTTTTATTTAATTATTGCTGCTGTTTAAATGAATTCTATTTAGGGACAACGTATTGGACACCTAAAATAGTAATATTGGTGTCGACCATAAGATCAACAATTTTCATAGATTCAGTAGGTATATTTTTAGCTAAAATTCTAACCACAGGTCGAAGTGGATAATTGATGTTGACCATAGTGACAAGTCCAATGCTTTCATCGGATAATCTCACAATAGTGCCTTCAGGGTAGGGAATGACTTTTCTAGTAAAGATAGTAGCAATTTCATGGTCAAAATGAGAACCACTAGACCCCATAATATATTCGAGTGCTTCATTTGGTGGCACTGCTCTGGATTGATAAGTATCACTGGTCATAGAATCATAGACATCTGATACTGCAATTATTTTTGCATATTTATGAATGATATCACCTTTTAAACCACGTGGGTAACCACCGCCATCATAACGCTCATGATGTTGTAAGACCGCCATTTTACAAGCGTTTTGGAAGGCGTAATTTTCTTTCAGATATTCATAGCCAAGTGATGGATGAGATTTTATAATTGCAGTTTCTTCTTCAGTATAAACGTCTTTTTTAGCAATAATTTCTTTAGGGAGCATGGATTTGCCCACATCATGTAACAAAGCACCAAGAA
Source organism: Acidaminobacteraceae bacterium (assembly GCA_041753235.1). Lineage (GTDB taxonomy): Bacteria > Bacillota > Clostridia > Peptostreptococcales > Acidaminobacteraceae > JBGSUZ01. The sequence continues at coordinate 4,903 of JBGSUZ010000497.1, read as the reverse complement.
ACAATTGGCTAAGGTCTTTTTGATTCATTTTCATTTCAATACCAACAATCAACGACATTACCGCCACGTTTAGGGAATGCTCATAAGTATAATTATCCAAATTTTTAATGTCTACCATGTTGATCATCAATTGGTGATTAGAAGTAATTTCATCAATAATGATCTCAGAAATGGCTTTAAGCCCAGATATATATTTCTCCATGCTTTTTATCATTAGATTTTTCTTTAAAGAGCCATCAAGCTTTTTTTCCATGAAATTAGACTTTTCTATATAAGAAAAGGTCTCTTTTAAGGCTTGTACAGCCTTTTGCTTAAGTTCTGGACGTATTAACTCTTGAATTTCTTTATCGCTATAACCATCATCCACATAAATTGTGAAAATATTATTTTCCTCGATGCGATTTAATAATGATTCCGTGAGCTGAGTGCCTTTTTTTAGCAATATATTACCAGAGGTATTAAAAAGGTTTTTTGCTAAATAAGCTTCACCAGTAACGCAATTGGTTGGGACTATTCTCATAGGTTATTCCTTTCTGTCACTAGAACCCGCTGGTCATTAAACTGAACGACCAAAGTTTTGTGATTCCATGATTGTATTTTTGATTATATCATACGTTAGAATTATAAGTGAATTATTAATTGACGTTAGGTATTTTCATACCTTAAGACTAAATCGAAGGGACTAATTGCGTCCGCTCAATGTATTTTTGACTCATTTTCGGGACTTTGTTAAATACTCTAAGCATTGACATGACTCATGTTTATAGTAAAATGATAATTAGGGTTAAAAACTACTATATTTGCATGAGGGGTGATGAAATGGGTTTGTTATCATTTAGAGGAGGAATACATCCGCCGCATCACAAGAAAACGACGGAGCAGTGCTCAGTGCTTTTAGCACAAGAGCCAAAAATGGTATTCATCCCGATGCGGCAGCATATTGGTGCGCCGTGTGACCCGGTCGTCAAAAAAGGCGACGTTGTTAAAATGGGTCAAGTGATTGGAGAGGCCTCGGCCTTCATTTCTACTTGTGTTCACAGCAGTGTGTCTGGAACAGTGGTAGATGTGAAGGGTGTGGACACCTTGGGCGGGTCAGAAATGTGCGTCATCATTGAGTCGGATGGCTTAAATGAATGGCACGAGTCAGTAAAGCCTAAAGGAAATCCAGATCAAATGAGCGTGGAAGAATTGCTCAAATGTGTAAAAGAAGCAGGTATTGTCGGTATGGGTGGCGCAGGTTTCCCTACTCACATTAAACTCGCACCACCAAAAGAGAAGCAGATTGACTCGCTGATCATCAATGGTGCTGAATGTGAACCGTATTTAACTGCTGACCATCGTCTGATGTTAGAAACACCGGAAAAGGTTTATGACGGTATTCGCATCATGATGAAAATTCTCGGCGTAGAGAAGGCATTTATTGGTATTGAAGACAATAAGCCTGACGCGATTGAAGCTATGAACAAAATTGCTTCAAAAGACGCGAGAATCAAAGTTGTTGCGTTACATACTAAATACCCACAAGGCGCTGAAAAACAACTCATTTATGCCTGCACAGGCAAAATGGTTCCATCTGGTGGACTTCCGATGGATGCGCAAGCTGTGGTAAACAATGTAGCGACAGCTGCTGCAATAGCGGATGCAGTTATTTTGGGCAGACCGCTGATTGACCGAATTTGTACTGTCACAGGCAGTGCAGTCGCTCAGCCAAAGAATCTTAGAATCAAAATTGGAACACCGCTCATGGAACTTGTAGAACAATGTGGCGGCATTAAAGGCAACTTAGGAAAAATTATTTCTGGTGGCCCGATGATGGGTCTGGCGTCTCATACGCTTGATATTCCGTCTACTAAGACGACCTCTGGTATTTTACTCATGAATGAAGAGGAAGCAGCACCTAGAGAAATGTCAAACTGTATCAAATGTAATCGCTGTGTAGAAATATGTCCTGCATTTTTACAGCCAGTATTTATGAGTGCACATTCTCTTATGGATGACTTTGAAGGCGCTGAGCGCTATAAAGTGCTAGACTGTATTGAATGTGGCTCGTGCTCTTTTGTGTGTCCAGCCAATAGACCACTCTTGCCTTCAATTCGCGTTGCTAAGCGAGAAATACTGGCGAAGCGCAGAAAACAAGGATAGGGGGACTCAGGCATGGAAAATAAAGTATGGGTATCGTCGTCGCCTCACATTCATAGCGGTCATAAAGTGAATGTAATCATGCGAGACGTTTTAATTGCATTAACACCTGCTACAATTGCAGGTATCTATTTCTTCGGACTGCCAGCGGTAAAGACTATTCTTTTAACTGTGTTAGCAGCCGTTGGTACAGAGTATTTTATACAGAAGTTTATGTTAAAAACAAAACCAACCATTTCGGACTTAAGTGCTGCAGTAACTGGTTTACTATTGGCTTTTAATATGCCAGCTGGTGCACCTTGGTATTTACCGGTAATAGGTGGTATTTTTGCGATTGGTATTGCTAAGCAAGTCTTTGGTGGTTTGGGTCATAACTTTATAAACCCAGCATTAGCTGCAAGAGCTTTTTTAATGGCTTCTTGGCCTATTGCCATGACAACTTGGCCTGTGCCACTTTCTGATGGCGTAACGGGTGCGACACCACTTGCTATTTTAAAAGGTACAACCGAAGGGGATTTGCCAAGCATAATGAGTGCTTTAATGGGAAATGTTGGTGGTTGTATTGGTGAGACATCTGCACTGTTAATTTTACTGGGCGGTTTGTATCTTGTATACAGAGGCGTTATCAATATTAAAGTGCCACTTATGTTTATTGGATCGGCATTTGTATTTGGATTCTTATTCTTTGGTTTTGATGTAACTGCCGCAGTGTATCAAGTAGCGGTAGGTGGTATTATGTTGGGTGCATTTTTTATGGCAACTGACTATGCGTCAACACCTAGTACTATGAAAGGGCATTTAATGTTTGCCTTTGGTTGTGGCTTTATCACTATGGTTATTAGAAAATTTGGCGGTTATCCTGAAGGGGTTTCCTACTCTATTCTATTAATGAACGTATTAACACCTCTGATTGACAAATACGTACAGCCAAAAGTATTTGGAGGTGGCAAATAATGAAAGAAATTATTAAATTGGCTCTGATTTTATTTGGCATTAGTTTTGTAGCGGCAATTGCGCTAAAAACGACTGAACAGGTAACTGCTGAACCAATTCAAACACAAATCAACACTGCTAATGAATTAGCTAGAAAAGAAGTTTTTCCTGATGCAGATTCATTTGAAGCTATTGAGCCAGCAACACTTGAAGAATTAAAGGCTGACTACGATATTTTGCAAGAAGTTTTCTTTGCTAAAAAAGGTAGCGATGTCATTGGTTATGTCGTCAAAACAACGCCTAACGGTTTTAGTGGTGCTGTAGAAGTTATTACAGGTATTTCAAATGATGAAAAACTAACAGGTGTTCGTATCGGAAATATGTCTGAAACACCAGGTCTTGGCGATTTAGCTAAGAAACCAGAGTTTTATGAACAGTATGCTGGCAAAGCTGCAAGCGGCGAAATCGGCGTTGCTAAATCAGCTCCAAAAGACAGCGAAATTCAGGCGTTGACAGGTGCTACCATTACGTCTAGAGGTGTTACTCTTGGTGTGAACACCGCAATCCAGATTGTTGAATTCATTAAATAAGGCGGAGGTGGCTATATGAAAATCAAATCTTTAACGAATGGTTTGGTTAGAGAAAATCCGATCTTTTACCAACTACTTGGCATGTGCCCAACTCTTGCCGTAACAACGAGTGCTCAAAATGGATTAGGCATGGGTCTTGCGACTACTGTCGTTTTGATGTGCTCAAACTCTATGATTTCAGGTATGAGAAAAATCATTCCTAATAAAATTAGAATTCCAGCGTTCGTTGTTATCATAGCAACATTTGTAACAATTATAGGCATGCTGCTCAAGGCATTTTTACCAGCTCTTGATCAGTCACTGGGCATCTTTATCCCACTCATTGTTGTTAACTGTATTATTTTAGCGCGAGCTGAATCTTTTGCATTCAAAAATTCAGTTGTAGATTCGGCGTTTGACGGCATTGGTATGGGTCTTGGCTTTACTTGGGCATTGACTCTGCTTGGAATTATTAGAGAATTCCTTGGCAGTGGCAAATTCTTTGGCATGGAACTTTTTGCAGGACACTTCAAGCCTGCACTTATGATGATCTTGCCACCGGGCGGCTTCCTTACTTTAGGTTTGGTGCTTGCAGTCTACAATTACATTCAGATGAAAAAGAAATAGGAGGTTCGCCATGGATGTTGCAGGAATTTTTGTCATCCTCGTCAGTTCGATTTTAGTTAATAACTTTGTTCTGTCGAGATTCTTGGGAATCTGTCCATTTCTGGGCGTTTCCAGACAAGTAGAAACAGCTATTGGCATGGGTATGGCGGTTACATTCGTTATTACGATTGCTGGTATTGTAACGTATTTGCTTCAGTACTATTTGTTAGTACCAATGCATTTAGAAAGTTTACAGATTGTTTCCTTTATATTAGTTATTGCTTCTTTAGTACAATTTGTTGAAATTGTACTTCAAAAAATGAGTCCAAGTCTTTATCAAGCACTAGGCGTATTTTTACCACTCATTACGACTAACTGTGCTGTTTTGGGTCTTGCACTCTTAAATATTCAATACAAGTATAATTTTATTCAAACGGTTTTTCACTCGATAGGCGCGGCAGTTGGTTTCTCGCTCGCAATCGTTTTATTTGCGGGTATTAGAGAAAAGCAAGTACTCGCTCAAGTTCCAAAACCGTTTCAAGGCTTCCCAGTTGCGCTCATCACAGCTAGTTTAATGTCGATGGCCTTCCTCGGATTCACTGGTTTGGTATAGGAGGTGCTATCATGGATTTGACGAGTATTGTTATTTCAGGCAC
>JBGSUZ010000496.1:0-3139 GCA_041753235.1 Acidaminobacteraceae bacterium | reverse complement strand
CTGAGTCGTCACCTGAATTTCATCTACATAGGCTTTGCCACCAAAATACTGGCTGTTTGTTGCAAGGGTCACTGTCTGTTCACTGTCACGACTCACATTATAAGGGCCGCAACTCACAAACTTGCCCGCTTCACAGTCTTGCTTGCTGATAACGGCACAACAAGGCTGTGTTAAGTTAAGTAGGAAGCCTGGGTAAATATGCTTTAATTCAATGGCAATACGGTGCTGATCAAGGATGAGAATCCCTGCCACCTCACGTACTTCGCCTTTATTGAATGCTTCTGCACCTAAAATATCAAACAAGAACCATGCGTTCGGCGAATCATTTTTAGGGTCAATTACGCGTTTAAGAGAAAATGCCACATCTTCAACCGTAACCGGTTTGCCATTTGCAAACTTAATGCCGTTTCGAATGCTGAAAATCCAAGTCTTGTTGTCCGATTGAATCTGCCAGCTCTTTGCCACATTAGGGAACATTTCATTGTTAGAGCCTAGGCCCAACAAGCAACTGTTTCCATTGGAAACCATGCTCATAGTCGCTTGGTCAAAGGGCATAATTGGGTCAAAGTCCTTGCTGTCAGTCGCCACACAAGTTCTGAGCACCGAACGCTCCGCATCCAGATTCATCACTTTGTGAAGCTGTGTAGACAAATAAGCCAAGTCTTCAGAGGTTTTCATGAGTTGATCCAGTGTCGCTTTGGTATAACCCGTGTTCATGAGCGCAACTTCTGCTTTTTGAAGTACCCCTTCTGAGGTTTCATCTAAGTTATAAGAAGACTCCATAACCTTAGAAAGACTGCTGGTCTGTTGATCGACTGCCGAGCTGATTTCTTCAATCACTTCTGTCGCTTTCGCAATGGCATGCATAATTTCTTTAAAAGTCTCATCCATACCCGAAGTCGTTTGAATGCCCACCTCCACCTTCTCGATGCTCATTGCCATGGCTTCAACCGCCGACTGGATGCCCTTTTTAATTTCTACGCTGATTCTATTAATGTTCTCAGCTGAGTTGGCACTTTCCTCCGCCAGTTTATTAACTTCACCTGCTACAACCGCAAAGCCTCTGCCCGCTTCACCGGCTCTCGCTGCCTCAATTCTGGCATTTAAGGAAAGTAAATTCGTCTGACTAGAAATGTCCGTAATGACTTTTGACATTTCATCGATTCGGCTGATATGTTGATTCAAAGAAGCTACAATTTGTTCAGTGGCCTTTACTGAAACGCGAATCTCTTCAATCGCATCCACAGAAACTTCAATCATTTTAGAGCCGTTTTGCGCTATCCCTTTTGCCGTGTCCTGCATCATAGACTGTGTGCTGGAAATACTCGCCTGTACCTCTTCTGCCAGTGCCGTGTAATTGGACATTTCATCGACCACATGACTGATGTCCTGTTTCTGCGCCGCAACACTATCAGAAATTTGCTCCATGATTTCAATTAAAGATTGAGCGACAACCCCCGTGTCTTCAATTTTCGTTGCCAACTTTTCAATAGCGCTTTCCTGATTACTGAGTAACCTGCCCAGCGCTGGGTCAGGTCGCTTCTCTCTCATTTTAAAAGCTTCCTTTGGCGCCTCGCTAACAACTGCCGCCTGTTCATCCTTTTGCTTTTTCCCAAATAACGCCATGCAGCGTCCCCCCTAAAATAACATATGTAAAACCTAATACGCACTGCTGTCTTATAAATTTATGTTAACTCTAATTATATGCAATTTAAAAACAGATTGAAACACTTCTTATACTTTATGACAATAAATTGATAACTATTGCAAACCACTCTCAATAGCGATTTTTATCCCTATTTTTTATAAAAACACTTTCGAATTTAGAACAAATGTTCTATACTGAAATAAAGGAGCATTTCGCCATGGAACGAATCATTTTACATTTTGATATAGATGCATTTTTTGCCTCCGTTGAGGTTTTAGACGACCCTAGCCTAAAAGGGAAACCCGTCATTGTCGGGGGTTTAAGCAAACGCGGCGTTGTGGCTACCGCCTCCTATGAGGCCAGAAAATATGGGATTCACAGCGCCATGAGCATGCAGACCGCAAGGCGACTCTGTCCCCACGGCGTTTTTATAAACGGTCACTTCGAGCGTTACACCTATTACTCTCGCCGGGTCTTTTCAATCATTTCAGAAGTCACACCGCTTTTTGAAAAGGTCTCTATTGACGAAGCCTACTTAGACTTAAGTGGATTAGAGGAAGACCCACATTTAATAGCCCGCGCTCTTCAAAGAAGAGTCTACGAAGAAACCGGTCTCTCTATCAGCATTGGTCTGTCTTATAACAAATTCCTAGCCAAACTGGCTTCTGATTGGAAAAAACCCCGAGGCTTTTTTGAAATACGAAAAGAAGACGCCTATGGGTTTCTGTCCGAACTGCCTATCATCAAAGTCCACGGACTGGGCAAAAAATCCGTTGAGCGTCTAAACAACGTGGGCATTTACAAAGTTTCTGAACTTCAAAAAATGCCCCTTGAGCACCTCGGCTACTTTCTGGGTCACAGCTGGGCAGAGGAAATTTTTGACCGTATTCGCGGTATTGATGAACGCCCCATTGTCACCCATCACGAGCGTAAGTCTTACGGCAAAGAGACCACCTTTCTTGAAGATGTTACCGACCCAAATACATTAAAAGAAGTATGTACTGCTTATGCGAATCGGCTATTGAAAGAACTCGACCTTAAAGGACTCTGCCCCAAAACGTTAACCCTAAAAGCCAAATACAGCGACTTTCAGCAAATCACCCGCAGTCATTCTTTTGAGCACCCTCTGCTTTGCTACGAAGATATGGCAGAGATTTTAGACCTATTACTTTTACAACTTGACACCGAGCGGCCCGTACGCTTAATTGGCATTTCTTTTTCCAACCTAGTGCCTAATGCAGCCGTTCAACTCAGCCTTTTTGATTTATAAAGTCAGCCTACATGCAAACACTTTTTCAACAATAAGCATTTAGAAGCAACCCCTTGAATATCTGAGGCTAATTCGGGTAATTAGCTAACAGAAGCCAAGGGGATTTTTTTGCGTCTTATACACGAAAGGCTTCTCACCCTGCAAAATTGTGAAAAGGTGGGCCCACTATGAATAAAACAGACAACGAACTGCTCAAAAATGACACCCGCGTCAATACAGTC
>JBGSUZ010000495.1:0-9295 GCA_041753235.1 Acidaminobacteraceae bacterium | reverse complement strand
CTGTCCTGTACATGAGGGGGCTGGTGGCGTCATGCTGCCCGTATCTCGCGGGAGAAAGCAGTACCACAAAGTTTTTAGGGCATTGACGCAGGTAACCAATTATACCAATTGTACAACGGCTCAACTGGTTAAGTATTCTATTAAAAATAATGTACCGTCGACGCGGATGGTTTTAGTAACCTGTATCATGACAGACGAGCTGGTGGATGCTATTCAAGTAGGCATTAGAAAAGGATTCTCATTTGAGATCGTTACGCAGAGGTCAATTGCCTCTGAATGGGAGTCGAAATTACCACAAGTTCTCTTTTATGCTTTAAGGGAGGACGCTTATGAAAATTAAATCAGATGGGAAGCAAATGCTGCGTTTTTGGCTAGGTTTGAGTGAACTGTTCGTTTGGCTCACAGTCTATCAGTTGTTTAAGTCTACTGGCGTGATAGGTACTGTATTTTGTATGGTGCTGTTATTCTTTAAGTGGTATGGGTTATTCACTGAAAAACGAGATGTATATCATCGGTATAAAAGACATCGAAAAGCAAGCATATCAGTTATGGTATTTTTGACATTGACTGCAGTGATGCTTAATATTGGCAACGCAGGCCAGTGTTTCTACACATTGATGTTGTTTTTTGGGTACTATTTAACCAATACCTATGCGTTGAATATTTATGATTGGGTCATCCGTTGGGGTGACATGGCAAATATTGATCCGACTCATGTGCCGCATGTCTATGTGCAATTAGATAGTCCGCCTGAACTTTTGGAAGCGGCAAATCGAAAGTTTTTGGGCAGTAGATTGATCCCAGCGCTATTAGGGGCAAGTGCTTTATGTTATGGTATTTGGATCAGTCCGGTGTTCAATTGGCTAAGAGGTCAGTTGACGTATGTGTTTTTAATGATTGCATTATTTCTTGCCGATACGATCCTCAAGATTTATCCGGATATGCAGAATGTAGATCCAACCAGTCTTCAAGGGGGCGCAACGGGACCGAAATTCAGTTCGATTGAAGAAATGAGAAAAATTGCTGCAGCCAATCACTTTGGAACAAGTTATCAAGTAGCGGCATTTTTGATTGTTGGCTTGATGGTGGCTGCAGTCGCTTACTATGGGTATAAAGTTTTGAAGCGTTCAAGCAGCAAGTCCCTCAGTAGTGACTTTAAATCGAGTAAAGGGAAAGTTGGCATATTGAATACGTTAAGGACGGTAACGGCAGAGGTTATTAGTCAGTCCAAGTCTAAAAAACCTAAAGGAATTCCTGATGAAATTTTGCGTCGCAAGTACCTTCAACTTCTCAAGCAGTTGGAGCAAAATGGGTGGGCTGTAGGAAAGGCAGATACAGCCGAGCAAATCAAGCATAAGTTAAGTCAGCTTTATCCAAATCAAGAGCCCATCATTGAAGTGATTACAGAAGCATACTGTGAACGACGGTATGCAGAGCGAGAACCAGAGAATGTAGAGTTGGTCTTGCAAGCGTTTAGTACATTAGAGAGAATCAAATAAATGGATTCTCCTGCAAAAGGAGGCGTCTCATGAGACCAGCAAAAGAAGTACATTACACGAAAAAAATGACATTGGATCAGGTTCTGACCTTTTCCTTCTCGAATTTATTTAAGCAATTTGGAGCATATAGCCAGTGGCTGTTACTGAGTTTAATTATCGTTGTAGTCAATTTAATTCCGGTGGGTATTGTACTCATGGGAATAGACTTTAGCGGTAACATTCCGGTATATGCAGCACCAGAAGAGATTTTTAACAACGTAGATGTAGGCATGATTGGGCTGGCAACGGTATTTTTCATTGTTGCAATATTAATAGATATATTCTTTGCCTTTTATAGTTCCGCTTGGTTTTATAGAGCTGGCCTTGATGGGTATGATGACATTAAGCGCAGCTTTGGTGAACGTATAAATGTAGGCTTTAAAGATTTAGGGCCAGTTGCAGCAGCATCGTTGTTGATAGGCATTATCGTTTTCGCATTCATGCTTCCTTACTTAGTGACTAATATGATAGGGACTTTAAGTGAAAACGCCGTTATGGAGGGAATCAGTGTAGTATTATATGTAATCTACCTTGTAGCGGTGTATATTATCAGTGTTAGATTAAGTTGCGTATTTGGTTTAATCTTAGATGGTAACGAAGGTGTTATTGAATCAATCAAAACATCTTGGGCTATGACGAAGGGGAGATTCTGGAGAATCTTCGGCTACATGCTTCTCATTGGCATATTGGCAGGACTGTTGATTCTTGTATTGGTGATTCCGCTTGTAATTCTTTGGACAGTTACCGCGGTAGCAAACTTTACACCAGCGCTGCTAGGCATCACTATAATCTTTAGTATTGTGGGTTATATGGTGATGATTTGCATGCAGCTGGGTATTTCAACAAGTATGCCAATAGCGGTTTACAAGCTTCTTTGCATTGAACATGCGGAAGACTTGCCAACTTCGGTTGAAACTGAAGGCACTACAGTTTCTTTGTCTAAGGAAGCATCTTCTGAGGAAACGTCAACGGATGAACCGCCAGTGGATAAGGCGCCTATGGATGACGAAATCAAATTCTAATTAATTTTTCAAAAACCGCTGAATTTTCGGCGGTTTTTTGTTATGCTATAAAGTGTGCATATAATGTAGGAAATGAACAGATAGATGGAGGAGGCAACGCAAAGGATGAAAAATATTTTTTCAGAGCATAATGTCAGAATGATTCTCGATTACGTTCGGGACGGGATTCAGGCCATTGATGCGGAGGGCAGACTGATTTATTGCAATCGTCCTGCTGCGGTGTTAGACGACATCAATATTGAAAATTCGCTAGACAAACACATTATTGAAGTTTACCCGTCTCTAACGGAAGAAAATAGTACCTTGCTTAAATCACTAAAAACAGGGATGCCCATTCTTGATTATGAGCAGACTTTTACCAATTATAAAGGGAAAACGGTGACGACCATCAACTCGACCCTGCCGATTCGCATGGAAGGCAGAGTGGTCGGTGCCATGGAGATTTCTCACAACATTACAAATGTGAAGGTGCTCAGCGAAAAGGTAGCGGACTTACAAAACCGAGTTTATGGTTCTAAGCTTGCAGTTATGCAGGATGAGGCCACCTACACGTTTGAAAGCATTATTTCTAAAGACATAAAAATGCAAAAGGCTAAGACCATGGCCCTTAAAGCCGCTCATGCCGATATTCCGGTCATGGTATGGGGGGACACAGGAACGGGCAAGGAACTCTTTGTTCACGCCATTCACAATGCCAGTGCCCGTAGGAAGAAGGCATTTATTGCTCAAAACTGTGCAGCACTTCCGGGTTCTCTTTTAGAGGGTATTTTATTTGGTACGGTCAAAGGCAGTTTTACAGGTTCTGCGGACAGAGTAGGTCTTTTTGAGACGGCAGACGGCGGGACGCTGTTTTTGGATGAGATCAATTCTATGCCAATGGAGCTTCAGGGGAAATTACTAAGGGCGCTACAAGACGGTACCTTTAGGCGTGTAGGCGATGTGCATACCCGTAAGGCCAACGTTAGAGTAGTAGCAGCTACGAACGTAGACCCGCTTAAGGCAGTTCAAGAAGGCAATTTAAGACAAGACCTCTATTACCGATTAAATACGGTGACGGTCGCACTACCCAAGCTTTCTGAGCGGAAGGAAGACGTGATTATTTTGACGGACTTCTTTATAAGAAAGTTCAATGACAAGCTTTATAGAAATGTGAAGGGCGTCTCTGAGGAAGTTCGAAAAGCCTTTGGAAACTACCCATGGCCGGGTAATGTGCGGGAACTAGAGCATGTGATTGAAGGCGCTATCAGTTTGATGGACGGGGATGTGCTGGAGTTTGCGGATTTGCCGGCGAGCATTCAAAGACACTTCGAAACGCTCAGTCAGGAGTCGGTTACACTCAGTATTGACCCAGAACTGACACTTAAAGAAGCGGTTGAACAGTTAGAACTTCAATATGTTGAAAATGCCATGAAAGCTTGTAATGGCAATATTTCAAGGGCAGCAGCCATGCTGGAAATGCCAAGGCAGACGCTGCAATATAGGTTAAAAAAGCTAAATGATAAAAAAGAGAGTCAAGGTCAATAATACGAAGTGCTGAATTTTAGGCACTGCCGCCCTATTTTGGGCGGTTTTTTTATGGGGTTTTTAGAGTTTTTCTAAAGTTTTCAGAATTATTACGTCGCTATCCATTTGACAAACGATTTGGAATTATGTATTAATTATAGTACAATGGTTGAAAATACTACATAGTTACAATACAGAAAAGGAGGTGCCGAATATTCAGCGAAAACGTTAAAAAAATATCAAATAGTTTGGTAAATTAATGTATCTGCTGTATAAAAACTGAAATCGTCTATTGAGGTTTTGCACGGGTTTGGTGACTTGCAAAAAACATTGAAAATAATAAAAACAAAAATATCGGCTAAAGGTGTTGGAAATACTAATTCCCTACCGTAATGCTCGGGATTTCGTTAAAAGTTTGGCATGCAAGTTGCGATTATAGGCTATCGAACAATAAAACCGAATCGAAATTTTAATCAGGGGGTAAGTATTCATGAAAAAAGGATGTAAATTTGGTACACACAGAGCAATCGATCCAGTAGGTTCATTGCCACAACCTGCACAAAAAATCGACAACACTATGGAAATTTACGATAACGAAATCTTGATCGACGTTCAAACACTTAACGTTGACTCAGCAAGCTTTACACAAATCAAGCAACAAGCTGGCGGCGACGTTGAAGAAATCAAGAAAATCATGATGAACATCGTTGAAACTAGAGGCAAACACCACAACCCAGTAACAGGTTCAGGCGGTATGCTTATCGGTACTGTAAAAGAAATAGGACCTGCGCTTGAAGGCAAAACTGACCTTAAAGTAGGCGATAAATTAGCAACATTAGTATCACTTTCTTTAACACCACTTAAAATCAATGCAATCAAAGAAGTTAGAAAAGATATAGACCAAGTAGACATCGATGGTCAAGCAATCCTCTTCGAAAGCGGCATCTACGCTGTTCTTCCAGAAGATATGCCACAAAACTTAGCACTTTCTGTTCTTGACGTAGCTGGTGCGCCTGCTCAAACAAGAAAATTAGTTAAAAAAGACGACGTAGTATTAGTAATTGGCGGCGCTGGTAAATCTGGTATGCTTTGCTGTTACGAAGCTAAAAAAGCTGCTGGCCCTAACGGCAAAGTTATTTGCATCGGTCACTCACAAAAGTCATTAGACAGAGTGCTTAAAGCTGGTCTTGCTGACCACGTTATCGCTGCAGATGCAACTGATTCAGTAAAAATCTACGACATCGTTAAAGAGCTTACAAATGGCGAAATGGCTGACGTAACAATCAACTGTGTAAACATCCCTAAAACAGAAATGGGTTGTATCCTCGCTACTAAAGATACTGGCGTTATCTACTTCTTCTCAATGGCGACTAGCTTCACAGCAGCGGCACTTGGCGCAGAAGGCGTTGGTATGGACACACACATGATCATCGGTAACGGTTACGCTAAGAACCACGCGAACATCGCACTCGACATCATCAGAGAATCAGCAATTATCAGAGAAATCTACACTGAGCTTTACGCTTAAAGACACATTAAGCACACCCGCTGAAAGCGGTAGCGTTTTAATATAATCGCGACGGACCCACTTCGGGCGGTCGACTGATCAGGTAAGTGATTAACACCTACCTAGCACATTGTCAATTAGAACCATGGGGCAAATTTAGCAGAATCAAGCTAACTTAAAATCTACCCGACCTTACCATATTTTTATATTACTTTGGTCCTGTCGAGTTTGCCACATGGTTTCTTTTCTATCATTTTGAAGGAATGAGGAGTACTCATTTTTAAGGAGGATATTTCGGTGAAAAAGTACAATGAAGTTGCACTTTGGAAAAATGTCACAGATGAGCAATGGACTGACTGGAGATGGCAAGTAAAAAATAGAATCACTGACCTTGATGAATTGAAGCAAGTCATCAGTTTGACTGCAGACGAGGAAGAGGGAATCAAGAAGTCTCTTGAAATTCTCCGTATGGGCATCACGCCTTACTACGCTTCTTTAATGGATAAAGATGACCCCAACTGTCCTGTAAGAATGCAGGCTGTTCCTACCATTCTTGAAACGTTTAAGAGCGATGCCGACATGGATGATCCACTTCACGAAGATCATGATTCCCCTGTTCCTGGTTTAACTCACAGATATCCAGACCGCGTACTTCTTCTTATTACTGACATGTGTTCTATGTACTGCAGACACTGTACAAGAAGAAGATTTGCAGGTTCTAACGACGACTCTATGCCAATGGCAAGAATCGACGCGGCTATCGAGTACATCCGCAACACACCAGTAATTCGCGACGTTCTTCTTTCAGGCGGCGACGCATTATTAGTATCTGATGACGTGCTTGAATACATCATTAGCAAACTCAGAGAGATCCCACACGTACAAATCATCCGTATGGGTTCAAGAACACCAGTTGTTATGCCACAAAGAATCACAGATGATCTTGTAAACATGCTCAAAAAGTACCATCCAATCTGGTTAAACACACACTTCAACCATCCTAAAGAAGTAACACCAGAAGCGGTTGAAGCACTTAGAAAATTAGCTGATGCTGGTATCCCACTTGGTAACCAATCAGTACTTCTTAGAGGCGTTAACGACTGTACGCATGTTATGAGAAACCTTGTTCATGCAATGGTTAAAAACAGAGTTAGACCTTACTACATCTACCAATGTGACCTTTCAGTAGGTATCGAGCACTTCAGAACACCAGTTTCTAAAGGTATCGAAATCATTGAAGGCCTCAGAGGCCACACTTCTGGTTATGCAATTCCTACATTCGTAGTTGACGCACCAGGCGGCGGCGGTAAGATTCCAGTAATGCCACAATACCTCATTTCTTCATCACCAGACAGAGTTGTTCTTAGAAACTTCGAAGGCGTTATTACAACTTACGCAGAGCCAGCTCCTTACAAACACGAGTGCCACTGCGACGAGTGTAAAAAACCTAAAGAAGATCAACATAAAATGACAGGCGTTGCAGGTCTCCTTCAAGGCAACCAAGTCAGCCTCGAACTCAAGCACTTAGCAAGAGAAGAGCGTTCACACCACGAGTAATGACATAAACTAAAGGAGCCGAACTCCTTTGAATAGACTGGAGGGGGACATGGTCCCCCTTTGGTTGTTTCCGTACGGAGGTAAAAAAATGAGCTTACTGGAACTGATGACCGACAATTGCAAAATCGTTTCCGTCATCGGCATGTCCAAAAATGCCGGAAAAACCGTCGCTTTAAATGAAATCATTTATCAGGCGATGGAAGAAGAGAAAGTCCTAGGACTGACCTCTATCGGGCGAGACGGCGAGCGTCAGGATATTGTCACCTGTACGGAAAAGCCCATGATTTACATCGACCGAGGAACATTGATTGCGACCGCAGAAAATCTGTTCCAATGTGCCGAGGCAAAACTGGAAGTGCTTGAAGTCACTGACTACAACACCTCCATGGGTCGTATTGTCATTGCGAGAGCAGTCACAGCGGGACATGTTGAAATTGCAGGCGCTTGCACCAATCAGTCAATAAGGGACACCGCAGAGAAAATGCTTAGCTACGGCGCTGAGCTGGTACTCGTAGACGGTGCACTAGATAGAGTGTCATCCGCTTCTCCGTCTATAACCGACGCCACCGTGCTCTCGACAGGCGCAGTGCTCAGCAGAGACATGAACAAAGTTATGGAACAGTCAGTCCACCGGGTCAGACTTTTCAATCTGGAAGCAGTCTCAGACGATGTGGTACGCACCTTAGCAGAGGAACTCGTTGCGGACAAGCAGATTGGCATTATTACCAAGGATTTTGATGTAGTGCCTATAGAAGTTAAAACAGCCCTTGGGGCTGGCAGCATCATTGGAGAGGCTCTTGGAGAAGACGCGCTTTATGTGGTCATTCCCGGTTCGCTCGTTGCGAAGACCATCTCCGACGTTATGATGACCAGTGCCAAGTTCAAACAAGTGACCTTTATCATCTCAGATGCGACGAAGATTTTCATCGAACATCGAGACTTCAATTATTTTATGAAGATGGGCCTGAAAATAGAAGTCATGGATCCGATTCGCCTCTTGGCGGTAACCGTCAATCCATATGCGCCGCAAGGCTATTACTTCGATCCGAAGACCTTTAGGGAAAAGCTGTCTGCTTACTTAGACCCAATTCCTGTCTTCAACGTCATGGAGGGTGAGCGCAGATGATGAAATTGCCTGAAGACGCCTTTAAGCACTTAGAAATTTCATTTATCTTGAGTAAGATAGCAGTCCATACGCCTTATGGGGAAACACTGAAAAAGCAGATGAAGCCCTATAGCGCAGACGAACTGGAAACGCTGAAAGCTTCACTTCACGCAGTGGGACAAATCAGCAAACTGCTTGAAGCCAACCGTTATGGCTTTGTAGACCTTCGAAATCAATTCAAAAAGGTCAAAGATTTAAAAGGGACTTTCTCGCGCATTCGCGCCAAGGAAGTGCTCAGTGTCACGGAGCTCTTTGAAATCAAGGGGCTGGCCATAGCTATGCGCAAGATAGAAACAGCTTCGCAAAAGCTAGGCGGCAAATTGCCGTTAGAGGCCCAGGTAGTTGCCTTGCCTGAGGTTGAGCATTTACTAGATCCGAACCGCACGGGCATTGAAACTTTCTATATATATGACGATTATTCTGAAAATCTTCACGACCTGCGCAAAGGCATGAAGCAACTTGAAGATCAAATCGCAATCGACCGAAAACAGCAGCGTATACAGCTTGAGAACGACTTTGACGTCCGTATTCGTCCTAACGGTGAGATAACCGTCAGCAAAGACGATGCAGCGCTCATGGCGAAGCTGGGCAGATCTGAGGCGTTTATCTACAGCGCCGAAACCTATATGAACACCACCTTCAAAATGCGTCAAACCGAGCAGATTGGCGAGTGGCTTTGTGAACTGGAAGGGCTACGCTATCAAGAAGAAGAAGCGGAGTTTGCGGTTCGCAAAGAGCTGAGCCAAACACTTAGAGAGTGGGTAGACGCACTAGAAGAAAATGCACTGCGTATCGGTACACTGGACTTATTGGTCGCTAAAAGCGCCTTTGCAGTCGGTTATGGGTGCGTTTGTCCAACGTTTGACCCAGCAGGCGGTCTTGTTATTGAAGAAGGGCGTCACTTAAAAGTAGAAGCCCAGCTTAAAAACGATGGCAGAGCCTTTGAGTCTATCAGTATCAACCTAGATAGAGGCGTTACCTGTATCACAGGCGCCAATATGGG
>JBGSUZ010000494.1:0-7385 GCA_041753235.1 Acidaminobacteraceae bacterium | reverse complement strand
TCTCTTTTAATAGAGCTGATTGTTCTCTCTGGGTTAGTGATTGCTTGTCTCTTAGCAGTTTCGCCGACAAGTCTCTCACCAGTCTTTGTGAATGCTACGATAGAAGGTGTCGTTCTGTTACCTTCAACGTTAGGGATAACGATCGGCTCGCCGCCTTCAAGAACCGCTACACATGAGTTTGTTGTACCAAGGTCAATACCTATAATTTTTGCCATTTTAGTTTCCTCCTTAGATTTTATAGCTTCAAAATGTATAATGCTTGGCGCTGCCAAATTTAACTGGCACTTCGCTTGTTAGTTTACTTTTTCTTTTTTTTAGTGGTTTTATTTTTAGTTTGAAACTTTGACCATAGCTGGTCGGATGACTCTTTCATGGAGCGTGTAGCCTTTTTGAAAGACCTCGAGGACGGTACTGCCCTCTACACCCTCCTTGTCCTCCGTCATAACCGCATGATGGTGCTCTGGGTTAAACGGTTGACCTTCGGCGTCTATCTCTTTGACGCCATATCTGTCTAAAATATCGTCAAAGCTCTTTTTGATCATCTCGACGCCACTCACTACAGAAGTAAGGGCCTCGTTTTCTTTATCCATAGCGCCAATGGCTCTTTCAAAGTTGTCATGAACCGTAATAAGGTCTTTCATGATCTTGTCATTGGCGTATTTCATAATGTCTTGTTTTTCTTTTTCTACGCGCTTGCGGTAGTTTTGATACTCAGCTACCGTTCTAAGCAACGCTTCGTTTTTTTGGTTGAGCGCTTCTTTTAAAGCTTCAATACTTTCAGCGCCCTCAACAACTTCAGCTACTGCTTCAGTTTCCGTTTCAACGGTTGTTTCTTCGACGTTTGCTTCCTGATTCTCTTCATTTAGCATGTCGTCTTTTTTTAAATCTTCCACTTTATACACCATCCTAAATCAATCTATTTGTTTATTTATAAGTTAATACCTGAAAACATTTCTGACAAAGTCTCGCGGATGTAGTCAGTCACAGAAATAACTTTTCCATATCCCATGCGCGTTGGTCCCAGTACCGCAATTTTGCCAGCCACCTTACCATTGACCTTGTAGCCTGTCGTAATAACACTGCAATCTGACAGTTCATCAATACCAAGCTCTTTACCGATTTTAACGCTTATACCATCTGATTCAATATTGCCGACGATACGAGCAATGATTTGCTGATCTTCAAGTAACCGCATCATACGTTTCACCCGCGAATTGTCTGCAAATTCCGGTGTATCCACTAGGTGATTGATGCCTGCAACCACATGCTCAATGTGATCAAATTCTTTGAATACATCTTTAATAATTGGAACCAGATACTCAACAACACTTTTAAACTCTGGGTACGCAATTGTAAGACGATTTACTGAACGGATGTCTATCTCTTCAATATTCTGATCTTTAAAACGGTCTGTCATAATGAGCGAAATATTATCTAGAAGTGATTGATCTACATCGATAAAATTAATTGGCACTGTTTTAAAAACGCCTGAATCCGTAACAAGAATCATGAGTACTTTAGCACCAGCCAATTTGACCAGTTTAAAGTTTTCTAATTTACTTTTATTAAACTGCGGCATCGTAATGATAGCCGTCATATTGGTGAGCTCAGCCAGCAATGTCGCTGCCTGTTCAACCACGTCCTCAACTTCTATTAAATTATTTAGCAGAAGTCCTTTTACCAGCTCCGACTGTTCTTTTTGAAGCTGCTCATTTGCCATGAGTGCGTCAACGTATAAACGATAACCCAAGTCCGAAGGCACTCGGCCTGCCGACGTATGCGGCTGCGTTAAATACCCGAGTTCCTCCAAGTCCGCCATTTCATTTCGAATAGTTGCGGAGCTGATGCCAATCGGATATTTTTTTGCGATGGTTCGAGAACCCACTGGCTGGGCAGTGTCTATGAAGTCGTCAATGATGATTTTTAATATAGTCAACTTACGATCGTTCATATTCATAGCTTTCACCTCTTTGTTAGCACTCGATATTGTTGAGTGCTAACATCTACTTTTTTAGTATAGACCCTAGCTTTTCTCTTGTCAATACATTTGAAAAGCAGAATTCATTAAAAAAGTATTGTGTCGAGACAGTCAAAGCATTCAACAATAATTGTATTGGATATGTCCATGCCCTCTACTGTTAGGGCAAACCCTGCCTTTGTGTGTTGCAAATGCCCAGTTTTACCGTACTTTTCGATAACAGTTTGATAAACCTTGTTAGGATCCTTGTCAAATCGTCTTTGATATTCAGCGGTATTGATTCCTTCTTTCATTCTAAGGCCTAGCATAATGTATTCTCGTTCCTGTTCACTTAAATTGATAGGTTCATGACTGATTATAGGCCGCTCACCTATGCTAAGCAGATGTTTGTAAGCTGTTAACGTATCTGCATTTTCAAATCGTTCTCCGTTTAAATACCCGTGTGCGCCTACACCAAGAGCCGCATATTCCCCACAGCGCCAGTAGTTCTCATTATGAAGGCAGTGCTTATTGTCTCTTGCAAAGTTGGAAATCTCGTAGAGTTCATAACCACGTTCACCTAGTAGTGCATACGCCTTATGATACAAGTCCCTTTCCTGAATACCATCCAGAACGGTTACAAGTCCCTGTTCTAATTGATTGGCTAACGGCGTTCCTTCTTCTAATATGAGACCGTAATTGGAGATATGCTCTGGCTCTAATGCTAGTACCTTTTCCAACGAACTCATATAACTTTCGGCCGTTTGTCCCGGGAGTCCAATCATTAAGTCAATATTTAAATTGTTAAAACCAGCTTTTCGTAGCGTTTTAAAGGCACTCAAAAAACATTGCCAGTCATGAATACGGCTAATTGCAAATAGTTCATCATCGTTAGCCGTTTGTAGACCCACGCTGACTCTATTGGCCCCTATTTGCTTAAACGCAGTTGCTTTTTCTGCTGTTACCGATTCAGGATTGGCTTCAAAACTAAACTCCTTTAAAGAAGACAAATCAAAAAACGTATGTAGCATTTCGCCCATACTTAAAATATGATGTGGTTCTAAAACAGTTGGTGTGCCACCTCCAATAAATATAGTGTCAATCTCCAACAGTCCATATTCAGAGTGATAAATTGCTGCTTCTTGTGCCAGCAGACTCATATACGCGTCCAGATCAGATGGTAGAAATGGCCCGGAATTAAAGTCACAGTAGTTACATTTTTGCCGGCAAAACGGTATATGTATGTATAAACTTATACCCATTTTACAGCCCCTCCTTTCCTTTATAAAAAAAAAGAGTTGCATGTACACAACTCTTCTGATTGTTTATTAATTCTTAGTGTCGTCAAATTTAAGGACTTCGAGGAATGCCTGTTGTGGCACTTCAACCGAACCGAGTTGACGCATCTTCTTTTTACCCTCTTTTTGCTTTTCAAGCAGCTTTTTCTTTCTTGAAATATCGCCGCCGTAACACTTCGCTAAAACATCTTTTCTAAGCGCACTGATATTCTCTCTGGCAATGACATTGCCACCAATAGACGCCTGAATCGGAATTGCGAACTGGTGCTTAGGAATAACTTCCTTGAGCTTCTCACATATCGTTCTGCCTCTAGCAACCGCTTTGGTTGTATGAACAATCATAGAGAAAGCATCAATCATATCTTTATTAAGAAGAATATCCATCTTAACTAGATCTGACTCTCTATATTCTTTGAACTCATAATCTAAAGACCCGTAACCTCTTGTCTTAGACTTAAGCGCATCAAAGAAATCATAGATAACTTCGTTGAGTGGTAGTTCATATTTGAGCATGACGCGTCTTTCATCTAAATAGTCCATAGAAATCATCGTGCCACGTCTGTTTTGACAAAGCTCCATGATATTACCAACATATTCATTTGGCGTAAAGATATTCGCATTGACTATTGGTTCTTCCATCATAGCGATAGTCGTTTTCTCAGGTAAGTTTGTCGGGTTTTGTACAAACAAAACTTCACCATCATTTTTAGTGATTCTGTAAATAACGCTAGGTGATGTTGAAATGAGATCCAAATCGAATTCTCTTTCCATACGCTGTTGAATAATTTCTAAGTGAAGCAGTCCGAGGAACCCACAACGGAAACCAAAACCAAGTGCTACAGACGTTTCTGGTTCATAGGTCAGTGCCGCGTCATTTAATTGAAGTTTTTCAAGCGCATCACGAATAATTTCATAACTTTCGCCTTCTGCTGGGTAAACGCCACAATAAACCATCGGCTGTGCTTTCTTATAGCCCGGCATTGCTTCAGCAGTTGGATTGCTCGCATGGGTTAGTGTATCCCCGACACGACAGTCCTTAACGTTCTTAATACTTGCTGTAATATAACCTACATCGCCACACTTAAGCTCTGGCACTGGTGTTGGACCCGGCGCAAATATGCCGACTTCAACGACTTCGAAAGTTTTATTAGCAGCCATCATGAGTACTTTGTCACCTTTTTTCACAGTACCGTCTTTAACTCTTACGTAAGCAACTGCACCTTTATAAGAATCATAGTAGGAATCAAAAATCAAAGCTTTTAATGAAGCGTTTTCATCACCTTGTGGTGGTGGTACTCTTCTTACGACCGCTTCAAGTACATCTTCAATGTTCAGACCTTCTTTTGCAGAAACCATTGGCGCGTCTTCTGCATAAATGCCAATGACGTCTTCAATTTCATGCTTAATTTCTTCTGGACGTGCCGAAGGCAAGTCAATTTTGTTTAATACAGGTACAATTTCTAAGCCCTGCTCGTCTGCCAAATGTACATTGGCTAACGTTTGAGCTTCTACACCTTGAGAAGCATCTACAACAAGCACTGCGCCTTCACAGGCCGCAAGTGAACGCGAAACTTCATAAGTAAAGTCTACGTGTCCTGGGGTATCAATCAGATTAAGGTGATAAATCTCACCGTCTTTGGCTTGATACACTAACCGTGTTGTTTGCAGTTTAATGGTAATGCCTCTTTCTCTTTCGAGCTCCATAGTATCTAGAATCTGGTCTTTCATCTCTCTTTGGGTGAGCAGACCAGTCTTTTCAATCAGACGGTCAGCCAAAGTGGATTTCCCGTGATCTATATGAGCAATAATGCTGAAATTTCTTATCTTTTCTTGACGCGTTTTCGACATCAGCGTTAACCTCCTCAACTGAATTAGTCCGCTAAATTATATCATAAGCCAGACCGTAACCACAATAAAATGTTATTAGATTAATCTTTTTTATTGATTTCGAGTTCTATTCGTGTTAAAATACTTTTGTTAATGAAGTGAATAGGAGGTGAAATGAATGGCAAATATCAAATCTGCAAAGAAGAGAATTAAAGTTATCGAAAAGAAAACTGCTATCAACAAATCTAGAAAATCAGCTCTCAAAACTGCTGAAAAAAGATTTAATGAAGCGCTTCTCGCTAACGACGTTGCAACTGCAACTGAGAAATTAGTTTACACTGAGAAGAAATTAATGCAAGCAGGTGCAAAAGGTACTATTCACAAAAAAGCTGCTTCTAGAAAAGTTTCTAGACTCGCTAAGAGACTGAACGCAAGCACGGCTGAGTAATTTTCTTAAAAACCGTCACAGTTCCCCGGAAAATTGTTCACCGTTCATATAGGATATGAACACTGCTAATTTTTATATTTGAGCTCGAGTATAAAAATAGAAAAGCTGTCCAATGATTATTCATTTGGACAGCTTTTTTTAATTGAACTCAAATTCAGCAAAGCTGAATTTAGAAAAAGACACCACGGGTGTCTTTTTCGCCTGCATAGCAGGCTGAGTTCTATGAGCGAGGCGCGCAGCGCCGTGCGAATTTCTTGTGCATGAAAATTAATGTAATTATTTAAAGCCCTAACCCAGCCATTAACGCCTGCATCACTTCATCAATTGGCTCTCTAAATATCAAATGTGCCCTTTCGTCTGCCTGTGTTGGTGTCTGATTCATGACGACCAGCAGTCTGCCTCTAAAATAACGAATAAACCCTGCTGCTGGGTATACGCTAAGAGACGTCCCACCAATAATCAATACATCCGCAGTAGAAATTGCTTCCACTGCCCCTTCAACCACAGACTCATCTAGCATTTCCTCATACAGTGTTACTTCTGGCTTTAACAGCCCGCCACAACTGCATAGCGGCGACCCCTCTTGACTGAGTACTTCTGAATCGTAATGCTTATCACAACGAAGACACGTATAACGCCCCATATTGCCATGTAGTTCTATCACCCGCTGACTTCCTGCCTGCTGGTGGAGTCCGTCAATATTTTGCGTAATGACACTATGTAGCAACCCTTCTTTTTCAAGTTTTGCCAGTGCCTCGTGACACCCATTAGGCTTTGCCTCAGGAAAATACATATGCCCCTTTAAAAACCTGTAAAACTTTTCAGGTTCATTAAAAAAGAATGAGCGACTGAGAATTACCTCAGGGTTCAAACCTTCGAATTCCGTCTGATACAAGCCAGAACTAGAACGAAAATCTGGTATACCACTGGCAGTAGACGTTCCCGCCCCACCAAAAAATACAGTTTTCTGACTATCTCGAATGGCTTCCGCCAGCAATGCGATTGAAGCACTCATACGCAATTCTCCTTTATTCACCCATTACCCGATGATTCAGATTTGGTAATTTTTCATATAGAAGCATTAACGTGCCTACTGCACTGTCCGCATCTCCCTGAATCTCATAAGATTGTCCCTCTTTGAGAGAAATGACACGGACGCCCACTTGACGTTTTTTGCCCGTCTTTTCGTAGTTATCATAGACTTCATATCGATAATCTTCATTAATAAACACTAACTGATTAACATCTGTTATTTGAGTACTTGCGCTACCAACTTGGTGAAAGTCCTCAAATTCAAAGAACTCCCAAGAATCTACCGCTAGATCTGGCAACTGAATTTCTAAATGATTTTTATTAAAAAACCTATAAAGCAGTTTGTCCTCTACTTCACAATATGACACAATCAGCTTCTTATTGTTTGTTGTTATAAAACTAAAAAGTACTTCCTCATTTTCAAGATCTGAAGTGACCCCTTCATAAACAGCAGTCCCAGTTTGACTCTGTGCTTTCTCAACCTGTGGAGTTTTACGCTTTCCATCCACATTGCAGCCTGTTAAAAGAACTAACACGCATAAGCCTAATAAGGCTAATTTTATTTGTCCATACATAATCGAATAAGTGACTCCTTTTCTGAATTAACCCGTGCTTTAACGCTGGCACTTGGTTTCCACATGCTGTCGTATCTAAAGAGGGCAAAACCCTTGTAACTGTTTAATTGTCTAGACTCTGTTACCATTCGACTTAAAATTGCTGCATCTGACTGCCACTCTGCTTTTCCGCCGCCTGACCACTTGTCCTCAACCCCAATTTTATAAGAAGCTAAGCCGATGTAGAGTGACACCTGAGACGTCTTCGT
>JBGSUZ010000493.1:0-10459 GCA_041753235.1 Acidaminobacteraceae bacterium | reverse complement strand
AAGAACATTGCCTTCGCCATCGTCAGTTTTGATGATGTAAACGTCTAATTCTTGGTTCTCTTCGTAAGCTTTTAAAGCTTCAGTAGTTGCGCCACTTGCGATTTCTTCAAGTGGTACAATGCCGTCCGATTTATATCCGATATTCACAACTAGTGAATTGTCAGTGACCTGAACGATTTTTCCTTTAAGTACGTGACCTCTTCTTGGCACTTTCATTGCTTGATCGATCTGATCCATAAATTGTGCCATTGAGTTGTTGTTGTCCATAGGGTTAATACCTCGCCTTCAATTTTTTCTAATGCATATTTTTCAATGCATTTATAATTTCATTTATTATACCATCAGGTGTGGATGCACCCGCAGTTATACCTATCTTATCACAATTTGAGAAATTAATCATCTCTATTTCAATTAATGTTTCAATATGATATGTTTTTTTGCAATTTTTTTTACATACCTCGTATAATTTCTTTGAGTTCGAGCTATGTTTACCCCCAATCACCAGCATTAAATCGACTTCTTTTGACAATTGATCTGCTGATTCTTGTCGGACTCTAGTCGCCTCGCATCTGGTATTGTGCACAGTAAGCTCAGTTACACGAGTTTTTAAAACATTCAAAACTTCTTGCCATTTTGCATCGGTAATAGTCGTTTGCGCAACAATACAGCCTTTAGCAATATTAGGAAGCTCCAAAGCTTCTTCAGCATTGTCTAATACATGAACAATTCCCGAAGCCCAACCACTGATGCCAATAACTTCTGGGTGGTTCTTGTCCCCTACAATAATAATATCATAGCCAAGTGCACTGTACTTTTCAGCTAGTTTTTGAATTTTTTGTACATAGGGACAAGTGCCATCTATTAAAGTAAGATGCTGTGCCTTAGCTTCTCCGTATAGGCTTTTAGGGACACCGTGAGAGCGTACGAGGACAGCTTGACTATTTGCATCCGCTAAATGTTCTACGGAGCTTATACCCATCTCTAGAAGATTATTAACGACTTGTTTGTTGTGAATTAATTCCCCATAAGTGACAAACTGAGTGCCTTCATCATGGGTTTTAATGCACAAATCCAATGCGCGTTTTACACCAAAGCAAAATCCTGCTTCTTTTGCTAATAGAATCTCCATTTACTGCCTGCCTTTATAATAAACAAATGATTTATAAGTCTGGTTGACAATATTTTGTGTTTCTAATTGAAGCTGTTCTTGACTAGGTTTGTTGCCATAGAGTGCTTCTAAACTTACTGGCGGATGAAATGTAATTTTGATTGGAGAAAAAAGTCTATAGGTCGAATCTACTGTAACTGGAACGACCGGAACCTGAGCTTTAACGGCAAGCATGGCAACGCCAGGTTTAGCGTCAAGCGGTACTAATGTTTTATTGCGTGTACCTTCAGCGAAAATCATCAAGCCTTTTTTTCCTTTTAATATTTTCAAAGAGGTTTTAATAGCACTGATGTCATTACCTTCCCTATCAACAGGGAAACCACCAGCATAATATAAAAACCAGTTGAATATTTTATATTTAAAAGTTTCTTTTTTAGCCATGAAATGAACAAAATCAGGCAAGAAAGCGCCTATGACGATGGGATCATGGATGTTGATATGATTTGGACAGAGAATTTTTCCTGTATCTAGTGGATAGTACTCCAAACCTTCAACACTTACTCTGTACATGATTCTATAATAGGAACGAATCATAAAACGGATAAACTTACGCATGTGATCACTCCGAAATGATGTTAATATGGTTTAGTAAAACCTCTACAACACCGTCTATACTGAGATCAGTTGTATCAATCAGAATAGCGTCCTCAGCTTGAACCAGAGGCGACTCTGAACGAGACATGTCTTGGGTATCTCTGCTACTAATGTCATCCTTTATTTGCTCCAAGGTAACATTAAATCCTTTAGAAACTAATTCTTCATAACGTCGAATAGCTCTAGCTTCAATAGAAGCAGTTAAGAAAAATTTATAAGGCGTGTTTGGGAGTACTACTGTTCCAATGTCACGACCATCCATGATTATTTCTTTACGAGTTGCCATTGCTTGTTGTTGCATTACCATAGCAAGGCGAACGTCCTTTAAAGAAGCAATTTTTGAAACTTGAGTCGCTACTTGCGGCTCACGGATTTTTTCAGAAACATTTTCTTGGTTCATGAATATTTGGCCATCGTTAAAATCGATTTGAATCTTGTTAAGCGCCTCTTTAACTGCAATGGGGCTTTCCGCATCTACATTGTGAAGCATAAAGTAAAGGGTAACAGCCCGATACATAGCGCCAGTGTCAAGATATTCAATGCCCAAACGATTTGCAATCAACTTTGCGACGGTACTTTTACCTGAGCCTGCTGGCCCGTCTAAAGCAATTCTTTTCAACTTATTGTGCCTCCTCGGCGATTCATTTTATTTGCTTTTAGGTTTAATTTAGCAAATAAACAGCAATAAACCACCTTCCGGTGGTCTACTGTGTCTCCGATATATTATTATACCCTAGGTGAAGAAACTTAACAAGTAGAGGAAACTGCATTATGCAATTTCCTCATTGCAAACCAGATTATTTTGGATTGTATATACGATATTCATTCCAAAGGCCTTCCAGTTTCTTAAAGTTTTGTTCTACCTTTTCTTTTTCACGAATGGACATTGCGAAAATAAGGGAATTAATTAAGCTCATCGGGGCTACCATAGAGTCAATAAAGGTATTCATATTGTATTTAGCAAATAAACAATACTCTACCAAAGGCACTAAAGGCGAGCCGGCACTATCAGTTATACCAATAATGGTTGCACCTTGCTTTTTAGCGTAATTGACTACGTCGTAGGTTTTCTTTGCATATCTCGGGAAAGAGATAGTAATTAAAACGTCATCAGAAGAAATGTTAAGCATGTAGTCAAACAAGTCTTGAGCCCCTTCTGGAACCACGTGTATATCATCAAGAATAAAATTGAGATAGAACGCGAGGTAATTAGCAAGGACGGATGAACTTCTCATACCAAGAATATATACTTTTCGTGCATTGTGCAGGGCGTCAACAATAGAATGTACAACTTCTTCATCCAAATTATCGACAGTACGGCGAATGTTGTCCATGTCCGCATTCATGATTTTTTTGATGGAACTGCCCTCTTTGTCAAACTCTTTTGAAAGTTCAAAACGTTGAACTGATGTAAGCTTAGTTTTAATAGATTCCTGTAGGCCTTTTTGGAGCTTAGGGTACCCATCATAACCAAGTGCATTTGCAAAACGAACCACCGTAGATTCACTGACACCTACGATATCTCCGAGGGTTGATGCAGTCATGAAAGCGACACGATCATAATTAGCTAAAATAAAATCTGCGATTCGCTTTTGACCCTTGCTGAGTTTGATATAGTTCTTTTCAATACGGTTAAGAAGATCATTGCTGTTGTCTAACATTAATTAACACACACCTCTGCTATTTACTTTGCAGAGCTAGTTCGTATCCTTCCTTGAGCGCAGTTCTGTTTAAGTCTTCAGTACCTTTAGGTACTCTGGCTAAAACAGCATCTTCAACGCTCTTTCTTGAAACAATACCTGTAAGTTCAGCAAGTAGACCTACTGCTACAATATTTGCAACAATAGATTTGCCAACTTTTTCAGTTGCTGTGGCAAGAATAGGCAATCTGTATACTTTTCCAGCTCTTAAATCTTCAGGCAGCTCGATTGTGTCATCTACAATTACGATACCGTCTGGTTTAACTGTTTTAATGTATTTGTCACTAGCAACTTGCGTAAGTGCCAAGATGATATCTGCCGCTTGTACTTTAGGAAAATCAATTGAACGATCACTGATGATAACCTCAGCTTTACTTGCACCGCCTCTTGCTTCCGGACCATAACTTTGCGTTTGAATGGCATTCTTGTCTTCAAGAAGTGCCGCTTCTGCCAATATTATACCAGCAAGGATCAAGCCTTGTCCACCTGAACCCGATAATCTAAGTTCGTAATGATTTGACATGATTAACGTTCCTCCTTGAATCGATCAATGATTTTTTGATATTCGGCTGTATATTCAGGTGCTTCTACACACTTGAACTCACCCATAATATGTTTGCCAACGAGTTTTTCTGGAGGAAGTTTTTCTGCAGCTTTGATGTCTACGAAGCTTTCTTTAAGGTAATTGATCATATTGACTGCAGAGCCTTTTTTGTTCTTTCTACCATAGTAAGTAGGGCAAGTAGAAATGGCTTCAATCATTGAAAAACCTTTGTGCTCAATACCTTTTTTAATGAAGTTAGTGAGCTGATTAGCGTGGTAAGCGGTACCTCTCGCTGCATAAGTAGCACCTGCTGCCATAGCGAGTTGTGCAATGTCAAAAGGTTTGTCGATGTTGCCATAAGGTGCAGTTGTGCCAAAGTCATTAGTCGGCGTAGTTGGTGAGTATTGACCACCTGTCATGCCGTAAATATTATTATTGAAAACGATCATTGTAAGGTCAATATTTCTTCTAGCTGCATGGATTAAATGGTTACCACCGATAGCGGATGCATCGCCATCACCTGAGATAACAATTACGTGCATGTCAGGATTAGCAAGTTTGATACCAGTAGCAAATGCTAAAGCTCTACCATGAGTTGTATGAAGTGTGTTAAAGTCCATGTATCCTGGTGCTCTTGAAGAACAGCCGATACCTGAAACAATAGTTACATTATCTTTGTCTAAGCCTAATTGGTCGATTGCGCGAATGATAGCTTGTGTCACGATACCGTGTCCACAACCTGGGCACCAGATATGTGGCATTTTTTCAACGCGCATATATTTTTGAACTAATTCGCTGTTCATTAGAGGACCTCCCTTACTTTGCTTACGATTTCTTCCGGAATAAGCACTTCGCCATTGGCACGTCCAAAGTGATAAACTTTTGCATCAGATTTTGCAATACGTTCAACTTCGAGTACCATTTGACCGAGGTTCATTTCGGCTACAAGAATAGTATTTACTTGTTTTGAAAGCGCTTCTAAGCGTTTTACTGGGAAAGGCCAAAGTGTGATTGGTCTGAATAGACCTACTTTGATGCCCTCTGCTCTTAAGGTGTTTACTGCATTTTTTGCACCTCTTGCAGTACTGCCATAAGAAACGATTAAGAATTCAGCATCTTCAGTCATGTATTCTTCATAAGTGATGATGTCATCTTCATTATCTGAGATTTTTCTCATGATGCGATCTAGCATGACTTCAGCATTTTTTGAGCTGTTTGATGGGAAACCTGATTCGTCGTGGAAAAGGCCAGTGATGTGGTAACGGTGACCTTCACCGAATGCTGCCATTTTAGGAACAATATCGCCTTCTTCAACTGCGTAAGCTTTATAAGCATCGCCAGCTGCTGGCTTGATACGATCGTATATTTCAAGTTCGTCTGGTCCAGGAATGACTATTTTTTCTCTCATGTGACCAACGACTTCATCTGTTAAAAGAATAACTGGTGTTCTGTATTTTTCAGCTAAGTTGAAAGCTCTTACAGTCAGTTCAAAAGTTTCTGGTACAGACTGTGGGCAAAGTGCAATCACTGGGTGATCACCATGTGTGCCCCACATTGCCTGCATAACATCGCCTTGAGCTGTAGAAGTTGGGAGGCCAGTCGATGGACCACCGCGCATAACATTTATAATTACAAGAGGAATTTCTGCGATTGCTGCATAGCCAATATTTTCTTGCTTGAGTGAAAAACCAGGGCCGCTAGTAGCTGTCATTGATTTTAAACCAGCAATTGAACCACCAATTGCTGCAGCGATACCAGCAATTTCGTCTTCCATTTGGATGAACTTACCACCCACTTTTGGAAGTTTCTCAGCGGAGCCTTCTGCAATCTCTGTAGAAGGTGTGATTGGATAGCCTGCGTAAAAACGCATGCCAGCTGCGAGAGCACCCTCTACACAAGCTTCATTACCAGACATTAACTTTACGACTTTTTTACTCATGGTCAATACCTCCAAGGAAAATTGCAAAATCAGGACATCTTAATTCGCATTGACCGCATTTAATGCAGTTTTCACGATCGACCATCTCAACCTTACCTTTTTCGTCAAAGCCTAAAACTTGCTTAGGACAGAATGCGATACATA
The DNA here is from genome assembly GCA_041753235.1 of Acidaminobacteraceae bacterium. Classification (GTDB taxonomy): domain Bacteria; phylum Bacillota; class Clostridia; order Peptostreptococcales; family Acidaminobacteraceae; genus JBGSUZ01. The sequence continues at coordinate 4,370 of JBGSUZ010000493.1, read as the reverse complement.
CGCCACAACCCTTGCACCAGGCTTTGTTGATTTTGATTTCAACTTGATCTTTTGCAGTGCTCAAAGAAATTACCCCCTCAAGTATTTAACACAAAACGAATTGAATAATTGCTATAATGCAATTTTTCATTCAGATTTACTTTCTAGATTAATAATATCAATCTGTTTTGAAAAATGCAATTAAAATTTCATATTTTGAAGAAAATTTATCATTTTGCAACTATTAATGCATTTTGTATTAAAGGTCACGCGTATAAATGTATACAATCCAAGGTAAAAATTTCAAAAAAATAAAACTGCCTCACCGCGGACTATTCCGTAGGCAAGACAGTTTTCAGTTAAAATACTGAGAAAATTGAATTAAGGGACTGGTATTAAACAACAATTATAATGAAGGTTGCAGTGTCCAGTCAATTTTGTCTAGGGCAGTTCCCACTGGATCGTCAAAGCTAAACTTTAATGCCGAAATGCTGACATAGCCCTCTTTGACAGCTTGGACATCTTTACCGTGTTGTTCTTCTGGAATCCGTACATCACCTGCAATCCAGTAGTACTCTACGCCTCTTGGATTAAGCCGTTTTTGGACTGGGTTGTCGTAAATGACTTCGCCAAGGGTCGTAATGCGAACCCCTTTGTAAGGCAGTGCGCCTGGGAAGTTGATGTTAAGTATGCTGCCATTCCATTGGTGTGTACCAAGGAGCAGGTCTAAATGGTCACGGACAAATTCAGAAGCAGCTTTAAAACCTTCAGGCGATTCTAGGAACAATGAAAGTGCTATGCTAGGGATACCGTGGAAGCTGCCATCTATTGCAGCGGCGACGGTACCAGAATAAATTGTATCTATTCCTAAATTAGGGCCGTGATTAATACCAGAGAGGAGCACATCAAAATCAACATCAGTGAACTTGGTAGCGCCAATTTTTACGCAGTCAGCTGGCGTTCCAGAAATAGCCCATTGTGCTTTTACATTGGGGTGGTCGAATTCTTTAACTTCTGAAGCCGATACAATGTCTGCCATTGTAAGGGCATGACTTTTAGCACTTTGTTGGTATCTTGGTGCTGCAATGTATATCTCGTGGTGCTCAGCAAGGACGTTAACAAGTGTTTGAAGTCCTTCTGCAAAAATACTGTCATCGTTTACGATAAAGATTTTCATAACGGTGCTCCTTTGTCTGAGGAAATAGCTAATAATCATTTCCTAATTTATTTTGTGAGACGCTTAGTCAGCCAATAAAGCTTTGGCGGATTTTTTTGTTGGTTGATAAATTGTGTTAGTGCTATTTGGTAATACTTTTGATCTAACGTACTGAAAAATTCGGCAATAGCCTCGTCTTCTTCTTGTCCTGCGGGGTGGCCCGGGTAGGTCATGACACTTATGAAGCCATTCGGAATAAGTAAATCTATAGCATGATTAAGTGCGGTCTTCGTACTGGCCCACGTAGTTGTAAGTTGCTTGTCCCCTTTTGGTAGGTAACCAAGGTTAAAGACAAAGCCTTTTACAGCAGTTTCTAAGTAGCGGTTCATATGGGCATGGCTGTCACAAATGAGCTGACAGTTCGTATAACCGAGTGTATTCAAACGGTCATGACTACTTTCAATGGCACTTTGCTGAACGTCAAATCCATAGAGATAGCCTTCTGGGCCAATGAGTGAAAGGAGTAGAGCCGCATCATGTCCATTGCCTAAGGTGGCATCTACGACCGTATCGGCTGGGGTTATACTTTGTCTGAGTAATAGTTCGTGAAATATACTAACATGCCCAATACTGCCTAAGGTGTTTTCATCGGTTTGGATGGTTTTAGGCTTGTTCACGGCAACCTCTGCATTTCTGGTCAAAAAAGCTTTCAAGGTGAACTTCTAACAATTCTTCCCCTTCTTTGAAACCTTCGTGGATTAAAAATGCTGAAATAGGTGTATTTTTGTGGGCATAGACACTTTCAAAACCACGGTTCATAAAGTAGAACAGGAGCCCTCTAAGCGTTGCATCGCCGAGAAGATGGTTTCTAAGCTTTTCTGGAATGTAAACAGCGCTGATGAGGGGCTTATTTTCAAACAGAATTGCACTGGCATAGCCTAGAATGGTGTCTTCGTCTACGAGCAGCATATTTTCGGTTAAAGTCAGGTCAGGGGCATTTGCTTCTGACCATTGATTTTCAGTAATCATGAAGGCTTTTAGGGCTTCAATGTCTGTAGGTTCTGCATTTCGGATGTTTAGCATTCGTTTTTCCTCCAAAATAAGCGTTGTCATGATATCTATTATAAATTATAAATTTTTAAGATAATCGATTTCAGTGTCACTCAGGTAACGCCACTTGCCCTCTTGTAGACCGGATAAATTAAGCTGGCCTAGTTCAATGCGCTGTAGTGCTGTGACTGGGTGGCCTACGGTTTCAAACATACGGCGAACCTGTCTATATTTACCCTCTCGAATCGCTATGCGCACGACGCTTTCTTGAGCGGTCGCTTTGATTAGCGTCACTTCGGCTGGTGAGGTGAAAAAGTCACCTATGTCCACGCCGGACTTTAAGGTTTCAAGGCTAGAGCTCTTTATATGCCCCTCCACGGTTGCCACGTAGGTTTTGAAAATCTCGTGCTTGGGATGGGTTAATTTTAGCGTAAGGTCTCCGTCATTAGTAAGCAGCAACAGGCCTGAAGTCTGGTAGTCCAGTCTGCCTACTGGGTAAACGCGAGTGGATACTTCATGAAGTAAGTCCAGCACAGTCGGGCGGTTAAATTGGTCTTTTGCTGTCGTAACAAAACCCGGAGGCTTATTCAGCAGGATGTAAACCATTTCGCTGACGGCAGCAATGACCTGTCCATCTACCTGTACTTCGTCCACCGCAGGGTCTACTGTGGTACCAAGCTGGGTAACAACTTGCCCATTTACCTTGACTCGGCCCTCTTCTATAAGCTTTTCGCTGGCACGTCTAGAAGCTACGCCGCTAGAGGCCATGAATTTTTGTAGTCTAATCATTGGTCACCGTTCCTTCTGAATCTGCTGTACTTTCTTGGTTTTGTGTCACTGCTGTCGTGTCTGCCTCTTCATCGTCTTCTTCTGCGGCTTCAAGCACTTCGAATAAGTGGAAGTTTTCAAAGTGGCTAATTTCAGGCAGTTCTTTTAGTGACTTGAAATTAAAGGTTTTGAGGAAGGTCTCTGAAGTGCCATAGATAATTGGTTTTCCAATTCTTTCAAGGCGCCCTTTTTCCATAATTAAATTTCGGTCTATAAGGGATTGTAGGGCTTTGTCAGACTTAACACCACGAATATAGTCGATTTCACTTTTCATGATAGGCTGTTTATAAGCTACAATGGCTAATACTTCAAGGGCTGAATGGGTCAAGCCTTTAGTTTTAGTGGTCTTGAACATTTGCTCCAAATAAACGGCATTGTCTCGGTTACTGACTAATTGGTAACTGTCATTGGCTTCAATAATATGAATGCCCCGTTCTGGCAGATTGTATTGGTCCATTAAGTCTCTAAGAATTTCACGGGTCCAGTTAAGTGGTAAGTCTAAAACTTGAGATATTTTTTTTGCGCTGACGGAGTCGCCGCTGGCAAATAGTATAGACTCAATGACACTTTTATAGTTCACGTCTTGCATAAGTTACCTCTATTCGTTCGCTGTTTTTTTGTGAATCTGTATTTCATCAAATTGTTTATCTTGAATAACCTTGACCTTTTTTAGCTTTAAAAGCTCCAATATGGCAAGGAAAGTGGCTATAATTTCAGGTTTTTTTGGAGCCTCACTAAAAAGTGCTGAAAACGGCAAAGCTTCTGCGGTTTCCATAAGCGATTCAATCCACTCCATTTTTTCTTCAACTGAGAAAGCTTCTCTGTGAAGTTTTTGGAAGAATACTTCTCTATTCGTGTCTACTCGGTCTATATTGGCAAGGACACGTTGCATGGCTTCGACCAGCAAAGAAACTTCCATGTCTTGGTTAAGGTCTTCAAGCGTTGCAGGTGTCATTGTCATAAAAGTGCTGAGGTCTTCTGGCTCTTTATAGAATAAGCTGCCAAGAGTCGCTTCTCTTTCTCCTAGAAATTGTGATGCTTTTTTATATTTTTTAAAGGCCAAGAGTTTGACGACTAATTCAGTACGTGGGTCTTGGTCGCTTAAGTCATCAGAAAGACTGTCTAATTCACTGTCTGGTAAAAGCATTTTGGATTTTATTTCAAGTAAAGTAGCTGCCATAACTAAAAACTCGCTGGCGAGGTTTACATCGACTTTATTAAGTGCTTCTAAATAGCTCATATATTCAGCTGTAATTTTATGAATAGGTATGTTATAGATGTCTATTTTTTGGTCGGTAATTAGGTGGAAAAGCAGGTCCATTGGCCCTTCGAACACCTCTAATTTAATTTCGTACAT